>JALNXZ010000151.1 GCA_023230125.1 Bacteroidales bacterium
GTTGATGATCCCCCTGTTTTTGGCGACCGGGTAAACCTTCAGCCAATTTTCGGGTTCCAAAAAAGATTTCATGATCCAGATCCTGTTTCTTTGCCAAGCTTCATAGTCGGTCAGGGAGTTGACGTAACGTGTCTGACTGAAAGAAAAACGGGAGAGGTCTTGACGGAAAATTTCTTCATTTTCCTGAAAGAGGCTGATGGAGCAAATGCCATACATGTTTGAGGTTTCGTTCATATAGTCATAGGCATTCAGACCCAATCCGATTTTTCCCCAGGCTTTTGGCAGCATCCCGCTCAGGACCCATTTCCCGTCGGATGCTTTAACTGTGGCGACCAATGCTTTTGACGTACTTATGCTCAGAACGCCTTCGCCTTCGATGGCATAAATCGCAATTCTTCGAAAACGTGGGGGTATGTTGTCTTTGATTTTGTCTGTGTACCAAAACAAAGGGTCTATCGGATTTTCTGTCTTGGTGTCGCGAAATTCGAAATGGAGGTGTGGAGCGGCAGATGATCCGGAATTTCCACTGTATGCAATGATTTGACCGCGTTTGACGGATATTTGTCCGGGTTTTAGCAAGGTATCCAACTCGAAATTTTCAATATCGTATTGTGCCGTTTGGGTGAAATCTGCGATGTGTTTGGCGTATTTCTGCAAATGTCCATATACGGTGGTGAATCCGTTGGGATGATCCACATAGAGGGCATATCCGAAACCGTAATTACTGACCCTGATGCGGGAAACCCAACCATCGGCAACGGCATATACCGGATAACCGACGCCTTTGTTGGTTTTGATGTCGATGCCGGAATGAAAGTGATTGTTGCGTAGTTCTGCAAAGTTTCCACTCAGATAGGGTGTCAATCGCAAAGGAAAATCAAAATCTCCAATAGAAATTCTTCCGGATTCAATGAAGGATGATTGGGCGACTCCTTTGGCGGACACAGAAGCTTCTTTTTGTCCACAAGAGATTAAGCAGATAAGAAAACAGCAGAATAAAGGTTTAAAATAATATAAAAACATGTCAGACGTAATCTTAGAAGGCCCGTGCGTAGATGGAAAGGGCTTTCCGGATACGCAATGGGACTTTAAATGAGTTTATTTGTTAGAAAATCCGGGAAAATGATGGACGGCTTGAAGGTTTTCGCTTCTTCAAAATCCATGGACGCGTATGCCATAATGATAATGATATCACCGGGCTGAACTTTACGGGCTGCCGCTCCGTTCAGGCAAACCATACCTGATCCGCGCGCTCCTTTAATGACGTATGTTTCAAAACGCTCACCATTGTTGTTATCAACAATGAATACTTTCTCATTCGCAATGATATTGGCTGCATCCATCAGGTCTTCATCAATGGTGATGCTACCAATGTAATTCAAGTTGGCTCCTGTTACTCGTACCCGGTGAATCTTGGATTTTAATACTTCAATCAGCATGTTGTTTGTAAACAATGTTATCAATAATTCTTATTGGGCCGCACTACACGGCATACACCCGACTATGTCATTCGAATCTTTCCAGTCGGTAGCAGGTTGGAGGGTGTATCCATCAACTATTTCAAAGAAATCCAACTTGAAGATGGAATCCGATAAAAGGTTGGTCTTTACAACTCGAGCGTTTCCTGAATACTTTTTTCCGAGACAAAGTTAAGACTTTTGAACAAAGATGGTGCTATTCGAAGAGCTTTTTCACGTTGTTCGGGTTTGTTTTGATCTAGAAATATCATTGTAGGCTGATGGTGAACAAATAAATGGTCAAGATTCCATAATCTGTGAATTTTAATTTTATTATCTTTGGCAGGTTTTTTTTCAGTCCGAAATCATACATGTCGTAAAACATACAGGTATAGTGCCTGCATAAGGACAAGCAAGAGATAGAATGGCAAAATGTATGCAGGAAACATAAAGACCTATATATAAACCGATTGAATGATGAACATAAAATTAAAAACTGTTGTGCTTTTTTGCGGCTTTGCCCTTTTGCCTTCCTATATGATGGGGCTGGATATTAAGAATGAAAAAAGAGCCATTGATCTTGACTTTTTCGCTAAAGTAAAAAGTATTTCAAACCTCAAGGAAAATGACGGTAATATCTTCTTTATTCTTAGACAACCCGACATCGAAAACTGTAACTATTCTTCCGGTCTATATCAATTGATAGATGGAAAGGCTGTTCTACTGACAGAAAATAATTCAGATTACTTTTTTCAGGATAACGGGGTTATATTCCGTGACATTCGTGGAAAAACAGATTGTGAAAAAATAAAAGAAGGAGAACAACTCACTGTTTTTCAAAAGTTAGACCTTAAAAATCAAGAAACGGAAGAATGGTTGCGCCTGCCTGTCCAGATAGAACAAGTGGCATGGATAGACAAAGATCATTTCTTTTATACTTCTTCCTACGATCACCATTTTGAAGAATTGTTGAAGGAGAGTGGTGGCAACCGACAGGAAGCGTTAAAAAATAAAGAAGAAAATAAGAACTGCCGTATTTTTGATGAACTGCCTTTCTGGTCGAACGGAAAAGGTGATATCAGTGGCCTAAGGACACATTTGTGTTATTATGATAAGGGCGATATAAAACTACTGACGGATACATTAGGTACGGTCTCTTCTTTTGAAATAAGTCCGGACAACAGGACGCTGGTCTATGTTGCTAAAAAAGCGTTTTATGGAAAAGTTACGGATGAAGATCATCTGACTGTGCTGAATACGGTAACATTGGAAAAGAAGGAATGGCCTTTATTCAATAAAGCATCATACGAGAATATTCAATTTTTAAGTAACGATGAAATCGTCCTTACAATCAACCGAAGTCTGGAACATGACAAAATAGAGAACGCCGGCTTTTACCGTCTGAATTTACGTACAGGGAAACTGACCGAAATTTATGATGGTTCTGTATATGGTTTTGGAAATAAGATAGCCACTGATATTGGAGGTGCCGGTAAATTAAAGATTACGTCTGACAAAGATGGCATCTGTTATGTTACCACCAATGTCGATTATGCCCCTCTGATCCATATTTCCTATAAGGATGGAAAAGTCACTTTCCTCACAAAAAAGGAGGTGAACATTCAGGAGTATATTCCCTATAAAGATGGATTCCTTGCTTTAGCACTCGTCAAGCAACAGGGTAGCGAGATCTATTTTATCGACAAAAAAGGAAACGCCAACCAGCTAACATCAATCAACAAACCTCTGTTTGATGAATATCAGGTTGTTGAACCTGTCAAAGTTACTTTCACAAATGAAGAAGGTCTTTTGCTGAATGGGTATGTTTTGCCTCCTGTCGGTTATAAGAAAGGGAAAAAATATCCTGCCATACTTGATATTCATGGTGGTCCGAATGGTGCTTACGGAACTGTCTTTTTTCACGAAATGCAATATTGGGCCAATCATGGATATGCTGTTCTGTTTACCAATCCTACAGGAAGTTATGGACGGGGTTCAATGTTTTCTGATATACGTGGTCGGGTTGGTGATATCGATTACAGGGATCTAATGACTTTCGTGGACACCGTTTTAACTAAAGTCGATTTTGTTGATGGAAACCGCCTTGGCGTGTTAGGCGGTTCTTATGGAGGATATATGACAAACTGGATCATCGGGCATACAGACCGTTTTAAAGCTGCTGCAGCCCTTAGGTGTATATCTTCATGGATCAGTCATAGTAGCACCAGTGACATAGGATATTCCTATACTTATGATTATCTGGGAACGGATATGTGGAAGAACAATCGTTTATTATGGGATAAATCTCCATTAAAGTATGCAGACAAAGTCAAAACACCAACCCTGTTTCTCCACAGTGATGAAGATTTTCGTTGCTATATTGCCGAAGGTCTTCAAATGTATCATGCGCTCCAGCAGTTCAATGTGCCATCACGTTTCGTGTTATTCAAAGGTGAAAATCACGACTTATCCCGTTCAGGCAAACCACTTAACCGTATTAAACGTTTGGCAGAAATTACAGAATGGTTCGATCAGTATCTAAAACAATAAAATCAATGAAAAGAATAATCGCATTCATTTTTTTGGCAGAAGCAGTTGCTTTCTCGTGTCTTGCTTCTCAGTCAAAACATTCAAGAACTGAAAATGAGGTAGCAATCCGTTACTTAAATAATTCCGTTCCGGTTTACGATAAGTTGCAAAAGAGCATATGGCATGAAGCCGAACTTGGATTTCTTGAAACCAAAAGCTCAAACCTGCTTCAACAACAACTAAAAGACAACGGCTTTTCAGTTGAAAATGGTGTTGCAGGTATGCCAACTGCTTTCGTCGCAACTTACGGAAGCGGAAGTCCGGTCATCGGCATTCTTGCCGAATTTGATGCCCTTCCCGGTTTGTCCCAGGACACAGTTCCATTCAAGAAACCCTTGATGGAAGGAGGAAACGGACATGGTTGCGGTCATAATGTTTTTGGTGTGGGCTCAGTGGCCGGAGGTATAGCCATCAAGCAATGGCTGGAGAAAACCAAACATGCCGGAACCGTAAAAGTATTCGGAACCCCTGCGGAAGAAGGTGGCGGTGGGA
>JALNXZ010000152.1 GCA_023230125.1 Bacteroidales bacterium
TGATAACATTATCACCACAGTCAACGTGCGGGGTAAAGCTGGGTTTGTATTTGCCTCTCAGCAATTTGGCAACTTTTGTAGCCAAACGTCCCAGCACTTGATCGGTTGCATCAACTACAACCCACTCTTTTTGCGCCGTTGCTTTGTTTGCAGAAATGGTCTTGTAACTCAAAGTATCCACTGCTTAAATTTTAATTGATTAAAAAACTACTAACTCCTCACAGACCTCGATTCGGACACAAGAGCCTTAATCTGCTTAGAATTAAAATCTTACACTTATTTTCGAAAATAATCGGCCTGCAAAAGTACAGCGTTTTTTTAAGATATGCAAAGGTTGAAACGAAAAGTTTGGAAATAAAGTTCTTCAACTATCAACAATCAATCCATCTTAAGATAGTCTTCCCTATTAATTTTGGATTGAGATTTATAAAGGCATCGGATGTTTGCGAAGATTTTTCGGAACGAACGTTACAAAATCATACGCTACTGTTTCTGAAACAGGAACAGTAGCGCTGCATGAAAGTTTTACAAATATGGGAGGGGGGAATTACTTCCTTTTCATCCTAGAAATGCTGCACTATCTTTATCACAATATAGCGTAGCGGATGGATGTGTTCTCAGGATGGTAGCAGGGCATTTTTCGGATATACTATCTGCAAGGGTGTTTTTCACCGCATTCGCCTTTAATTTACCTGGTACAATACAGAATAACCTATTTGCAGACATCAATGTTGGAACAGTAAGTGTTATTGCGTGAATTGGAACCAAACTCATAGATGCAAAACACCCATCATTGACTTGTTGATTGCGGCATGTCTCATCCAACTCAACCACTTTAACCATTTTTAAATCATTAAATAATGCGACATGAGGGTCATTAAACGCAATATGTCCATTTTCACCAATGCCCATCATGACAATATCAATAGGATACTTGAGTAATAATTGGGTGTATTTCTCGCAAATTTCTGTAGGTGGTAAATCGACTTTATTCAGATAGTTCACTGAACGAAACGGCACTTTTGAAAAAATGGCCGACTTTAGAAAATTGCCAAAACCTTGTGGCGCATCATCGGGCAATCCTATATATTCATCCATATGGAAAGCGTTAATTCTCGTCCAATCAATACCATCGCTGGCCGCCAACGCTGCGAGAAACTCGTTTTGAGAGGGTGCAGCCGCGAATACGATATTCAGATATTCTTTGATTTTTAACTGTCCAATAATGTAATCAGAAGCTTCTTTGGCTGCTTCTTTGCCCATAGTTTGACGGTTTTCGTACACTTTGACTATCAACCGTCCAAAATCCTTTTCCAATAGCATAACTTCACATATTAAAATTATCCAATTCCCAGGATAGTCTTTTTAATATCCATCTTCTGATCAAAGATTACAAATCCTCATCAAATGCAGATAGCAAATGGCCTCTTATATACCCTGAACATTTTAGGCAAAAATAAGGGAATCATTTTTTAATAATGGATGAAAAGCGTAATTTGAGTCTCAGAAAGCGAAATTGTTATGATTTGGAACTAAATTTGTATTTATATTCAAGTGGAGTGCAGTTTTTTAGCTTTTTGAAGGTTCTGGAAATATTCTTGCAATCATTAAAACCGCATTGAAGTGCTAACTCATACAAAGGCTGATTGGTGGTCAACAATAGGTTGGAAAAATACTCAATCCGGAAGTTTATAATAAATTGATAAATGGATGTGCCCAATTCTTCCTTAAATTTGATTTCCAAAAGACGTCTTGAAAGCGGAACCAATTTCGTAAAATCAGTGATGGAAATATCCGATGCGAAGTTCTTTTCTATGTATTTTACGACAGTCATGATATTCTTATTCGTAATGACATATTTTTCAGTCGATAATCTTGCTTCAATCCTTACCGGATTGACTACAATGTTAAAGGGTTCGTTTCTTTCTTTTCTGATGAGTTGATGCAAGAGCCGACCAGCTTCATATCCTCCTTTTTGTACATCCAGGACAACAGAAGAGATGGGAGGGTCTGATAAGTTGCAGATGAGCTCATCGTTATCAACGCCTAAAAGTGAAATTTCATTAGGAATATTGATATTATTTATTTTGCATATTTCTGTGACCTGTAAGGCCAAATTGTCATCACAAGCAAACAAGGCTATTGGTTTAGGTAGCGACAAAAGCCATTCATCCAACTTGGAAAATCCGTTTTCCATCTGATTCTCTTCAATAGACTCAACTTCTAAACTATAAAAGAGACCTCCAATTTTCTCAACTTCATTTTTGAATCCATCTCTTCTTTCCATCGACCAGATTACATCCTTATTTCCATAAAAAGCAAAATGATGGAATCCTTTTTGTGCAAAGAATTTGGCAGCCATCGTACCTGTTCCGATATAATCTCCGGTCAGATTCGAGAAAAACCCGCTACGTTCTTTGTAATTCTGAAGGATGACAGGAATGTTCAATTCATTCAACAATGTTCTACCCTCCGTATCCCATTGAGCAATAATCGCATCAGCACCCCATTCTTTTGCCCACTTCACAATACCTTCCTTTCCATAAAGTGACTTATAATAAGAAGGTAACCGATAGAATGTCCAGGGACCGAAATCTTTAGAATATTGGATAATACCCTTCAGAAGCTCTCGGCAGAATTCACTAGAGTAGTCAATTAAGATAAGTATTTTTGTCATCGCAATTTTTCTCTTTTTGAAGTATGAATGAGATACTATTCATTTAAGCCAAAAATATGTGATATTTCTTCAACAAATTTATAAATATTTATCGTCAGTCAAAATATTTAGACATTATATTAATGTATACTACTATATAATCATGCCGAAAAGGCCTGATTCTTATAATCATTTGGCTGATATATTTTTAGTTTATCAGAGTTCATGCTTAAAGTCTGTCCTATAGTGTCAAACAAGGTCATGATACGATGTAATGCAGGTATTCTCATTTGCTCTGATATATAGAGCCATAATTTGCGTTTTTTGAGTATAAGTCTGCGTATTTTTTTATTTTTTTTATTTTTATATACTTTTCTTTGCAACGTTGTAAAAGATTAACATTAATGGGTAATTTTATATAATTTTACCTGTATAGCGAATTCATTTAACAAATGTTTTCGCTTTTATTGAGCAATGTTAATAATTTGGCGTAAGAATCTAATACAAAAACATACATATATTACTATTCATTAATTAATATCTAAAAACTTATGGTATATAAATTTTTGCATCCGATGATGATTAAGAAAATAGTTAATGTTATTATTCTTTTATTTTTACTACCGGTAAGTTTAGTAAGTCAAGAAATAGCATTAAGAGGAAAAGTCGTTTCCGCTGAAGACAATCAGCCTCTGGCAGGAATTACTATTGTTGTGAAGGGTACGACTCAAGGTACCACTAGTGATCTCAATGGGGATTTTTCATTAAAGAATGTTCGTAAAAATGCAACTCTTAAGTTTTCATTTATTGGAATGAAATCACAGGAGGTGGATGTTAACAATCGGACAATCATTAATGTAAAAATGGAAGATGAGGCCATTGGTTTGAAAGAAGTTGTTGCCATTGGTTATGGAGTACAAAAGAAAGAAAGCGTTGTCGGATCAATTTCTCAGACAACGTCAGAAGAATTGATGAGGACAGGTAATGTCACCGATTTAAAACAGGCTTTGGGAGGACAATTGCCGGGTTTAGTAACCATTACCTCTTCAGGCGAACCTGGAGGTACCGGAACCGGAGAAAGCGCAACCCAAATTTTTATTCGTGGACAAAGCTCATGGAATAACGCACAGCCACTTGTTCTTGTTGACGGTGTAGAGAGAGACATGAGTAATGTAGAGGTCAGCGAGGTTAATAGTATTTCCATATTAAAGGATGCGTCTGCTACGGCCGTTTTCGGTGTGAAAGGTGCAAACGGAGTCATATTGATAACGACCAAAAGAGGAGAGACTGAAAAACCAAAAATTTCATTCTCCTATAATGCGACCGCAAAATCGTTATCCAAAGTGCCTGAAAAGATGGATTCCTATGATGCGATTATGGTAAGAGATGAATCTATCGAACGTGAAGTTCCACTCAATGAGGGTTCATGGTTGGAGTATATCCCTTATGAAATGGCTCTAAAATATAGAAATCCTTCATCACCATTAGAGGCTGAAATATATCCGAATATCGATTGGGAAAAAGCCATGTTTAAAGATGTCGGGTTTTCCCACAAAGCGACTCTGAATGTTTCTGCAGGTAACGAAATTGTTCGATATTTCGGTTCTCTGTCTTATCTTCATGAAGGGGATATGTTTAAGGACTATGATAACGGTAAAGGGTATGATCCCAATTATGATTTCGATCGTTTTAATTTTAGAAGTAACATTGATTTCAAAATTAGCAAAACAACTTCATTTAAAATGAATCTTTCAGGATATTATAGCCTGAAAAACACCAACTACAATGCTGATGGTCATGAGGACCTTATGTGGGCGTCCATATATTCTATGCCCCCGGACATATATACTCCTC
>JALNXZ010000153.1 GCA_023230125.1 Bacteroidales bacterium
ATAAACGCCTCCTTTGTGGTATAACGATCTTCAAGATTAGGCAATTGTGCGCGGTTTCTGATGATGTTTACAGCTTGCTCCGCTGTAAGCGTATAACCTTCAGCTGTATTACCAGCGTCACCATATCCCTGGAATACAGCTTCAGCATACATCAGATACACATCTGCAAGCCGTAAATAAGGAATATACGCTTGAAAATTTTCCCATCCTTTATCCCAACCATTACATCCTATAGGGGAAAACCTTTTATAGTAAAAACCTGTCACACTACCTTCTTTAGTCGGGCCACCACTGTTTTTGCGATGACGTCCACCGGTATATAATTGGGCTGTTTGCTCTAAAAGAGCATTGGGATCGGTATTCGTAGTCAACGTATCTCCATCAATGATGATATCTTTATAAAACCGAGGTTCACGCCCTGTCCATGGATCATTAGGATTATAACCCGAATTGGGGTCATCAATGGGCAATCCATTAGCCATGGCATAATTCTTAATATAATTATTGGTAGGCACTTCAGCTCCTTGATACCCTTCGACAAAAGGAGACGTTCCACAAACGGTTGACCATCTAACCCTGCCCGGGTCATAAATGGTCGGTTCCATAATAGCTTCCGTTCCGCCCGGACGCAACGTATTAGCTGGGGACCATACCCAGAAATTATCAGTCCAAGTGTCCCATGGTTGTAATTTATAAACTCCTGTTTCATCACAAATTTTGAGTGCTTTTCCAAAAGCAATCGCTGCCCTTTTGCACAAATCAACATCATAGGAATTATGTCCCGTTGATTCTTCATTCATCATGGGACTTGCAGCATATAACAAATCTTTACCCAAATAACATAATGCAAAAATCTTATTGATACGCTGGTGATTGTCTCCAAGAGTTCGGAAACCGGCAGCTGTTTTATCCCAATCAACAGGCAATAAGTTAGCTGCAGCTTCCAAATCTTCAGCTGCCCTTAATGCTGTTTCGCGGTAAGTTAAGCGAGGACGTTTCAAATTATCATTGGGGTAAAGTAACGTATCAATATAAGGCAGTCCTCCCCAATAACGCATCAATTCAAAATGGAACCATCCTCTGAAAAACAGTAATTGTCCTTTAATGATATCTTTTTCTTCCTGGGTGGCATCAATCAATAAATCAAGTTTGGTTAATCCCAAATTGGCTTTTCTGATACCGTACCAACACAATGGCCAAATTCTTTTATTTTTGGGATTATTGTTGACCGTCGTGACAGCTTTAGAAGCCTCGTCAAAAGGTCTGGTCATAGACCAATAATTCCCCTGATCAGATGGATAAGGTGATTTATTCAGTGTTTCATCTGCAAACAGATACTGATTCCATGCACCGCATTTGTTGTAGTCCGTGATACAGTTATACAGTTCCTCCGTAAATCCCTGGAAACTGATAAAACTCCCATATATTTCTTTATCTGAGATATCCAATTCGGGCGTTCTATCCAAATAACTTTCACAAGAGCATAAGGTCAATAGAAGTATCAATAGATATTGGAATTTAAATATTTTATGTTTTTTCATATTCTTTTTATTTAAAAAGTCAGGTCAATACCAAAATTAACTCTCTTAACGGTTGGATAAGTACCGGTGGTAGCACTGTTACCGGCGTTCGATTCTCTATCATCGGGTAAATCAGACCATAGGAACAGATTATTTCCATTGATGTACAGTCTAAGTGATGATAGTCCTGTCTCTTTTAACCATTTCAGATTTTTATCAAAAGTGTATGCAAGTTCTACTGTTTTTAGTCTCAAGTAAGAAGCATCATACAGATAATAATCTCCGATATTTTGTCCCGACGTTCTCCACCTGGGTAAAAAAGAAGTCGCATCTTCATTGTCTTTTGACCAATAGTCTGCTGCTTGTTTGAAAACCACATCTGTTTGGATCATAAAATTCGATAGAGGAACTGAACGTGAAACATTCGTCACGCCATAGAGCTGAGCCATAAAGCTAAATCGCTTATAGTCAAATCCGAATGAGAAGTTACAGGAGTTTTGAGGAACATCGGAATAGCCGTATGGAACAACATCATCTGCATTGATGACACCATCTGCATTGAAATCGAGCAGATTGTAGAATCCCGGAAGTTTTTGGTTATCGCCTGTCGATGTAGGTACACTGGCATACACTTCATCCCAATTGTTATAAAAACCGGTTCTCACCTGAGTCCTCACCTGATTGATCGTATAACCTTCAGACTTTAGATAGGCAGCTTTGTAATAGGGGTCATCATGGTCAATGATCTTATTCTCGTTGTGGGAATAAGAAATATTTGACCACAAACGGATATCACCTCTGAACCTTTTGTTTATTTTTAACTCCACTTCATATCCATTGGAATTGACACGTCCCAAATTGGCAATCGGCGGTGTAGCACCGAAAAAAGGAGGAATAGTTCTATTTAGCAGGATGTCTGTTCTTTTTTCTGTATAATAATCGAAATTAAGAGCAAATAAATCATTCAAAAATCCCATTTCCACTCCGAGATCATTCTTTTGTGAACTTTCCCAATGAAGATCCGGATTACCTACAATAGTTTCTTTATACCAGGTATATGGACTGGAACCTTTGGGTGAAGCATTTAATTTGGAATAGCCACCGGAAACATACTGTGTCATATATAAAAATCTGTCGCCCCCTCTGTCATCACCGACATGTCCTGTACTGTACCTTAATTTCAACCGGTTCATCCAGTCTATTTTAAAGAATTTTTCATTGGATACATACCATCCAAGAGCAAGTGAAGGAAAGAAATCGAACCGATAACCCGGCCCAAATTTTTCAGAACCATTGTATGCTCCGTTCATTTCCAACAAATATCTGGTGTCATAATTATAAGTTGCTCTGAATACCCAATCTTCACGGTAACTTTTGAACTCATTTTCATCTGCAGATTCTTCACGTTTAAATACGCCCATGGTGCTCACCTCATGACGCCCGAATTTCCGGGCATAATTCAGTTGAAACTGGTATGTCATTCTTTTGGAAACATCAGCATTAGTTTTAGCAGTATTATTAGCAATCGTCTCATCATTGATCGTCCATGGCTTCAGACACCAATCATATTGGTCTATACCGACATCAGGCAAGTATGTGGTATATTTACTTGGATCCTGATCAGGACCTGTATATCTTTCGGGGTCGATAACCTTGAAGGCTGTATTGCTTTTAGTGTCATGCGGCCAAACGCTATTGGACGAATCATATATTCCACCTGTTGAAGCAACACTGTTATCACTATGTAACGAAGCGTTTACACTTAATCCCTTCGTTATAAAATCAAGCTTTTGTTCCAATTCAAAATCGGAATATAACTGTGTCGTACGAATTTGTTTTACCCCCGTATTGTAGATGATAGCTACAGGGTTATATATTCTATCCGACCAACCCCAAGTCCCGTCTGAATACTGAGGAACATACAAGTCAGGGGCCATAGAATAAATGGATGCCCACATCAGGTTTTCTTTACCATCAGTATTGAAATTGGTGTTTTTCAGGCTATAATATCCGGAAAGGTTCAGCTTAAAGGTCGTTGATTTGGTTATTTTGAAATCGATGTTACTTCTGAAATTGAAACGATCGAAATTATAGTTGGGATCATATCCTTTATCGTTCTGATAATCCTTAAACATATCCCCTTCATGAAGATAAGCCAGAGAACCGAAATAACGGACAATATCGTTTCCGGCAGAAACATTCAAGGTTGCTTTATGAGAGAGTCCAACATCTTTAAACATGGCTTTTTCCCAATCGACATTCGGATATATTTCAGATTCCAATACTGATTGAGGGTTTTTGTATTTTAGAGCCAATTCATAAGGGATAAACTCCGACCATGAAGTTTCGTTGAGTGGCGTTTCACGTTCAATAGCCTCGTCTCTTACCATGATTGCATCATAGGAATCCATTTTTTCGGGCACTTTTGACAACGATTTTGCAGTCGCATTATAAGAAAATGAAATCTGCGGTTTTTCATTCACACCCCTTTTGGTCGTTATCAATATGACTCCGTTTGCTCCTTTGACACCAAAAACGGCGGTAGCAGAAGCATCCTTCAATATGGAAATACTATTGACTTCGCTCACCTCCACATTACTCATATCTCTCTCAACACCGTCCACAAGAATGAGCGGATCTCCTCCATTCCATGTGTTTTGTCCACGAATGAAGATATTGGTCGCACTTTGTCCAGTTCCGGTACCTCCAGGCTCACCTGAAGATGTAATGGTGACCAATCCCGGCAATTGCCCTCCCAAGGCTTGTTTTAAATCGGAGACATTACCTGTTCTCATCAATTCTTCAGACGTTGTCTGAGAAATCGCTCCGACAACGCTTTCTTTCTTTTGTACTCCATAACCAATGGCAACAACTTCTTTCAAACCAATGGCCTCATCTTCCATTTTCACATTAACGATTGTCCGGTTTTCAACATTGACTTCCAGTTTTTTCATTCCAATGAATGAAAAGACAAGAGTTGCATTTTTAC
>JALNXZ010000154.1 GCA_023230125.1 Bacteroidales bacterium
CAGCTACGACCATTTGAAATTTTGGATATCTTGAGGCAACTTCAAGCATCAAAGGCAAATTTGTCTTAATTTCAGCTTTTCGACTACCAGGCAAAACAGCCAAAACGGGTCTTTCATCCAAACCATACCGAGCGATGAAGGCTGACCGGTCAAAAGGCTTCGACCGAAACTCGGCGACACTGTCCACGCTGGGATTTCCAACATACTGAACCGGAAAATCATGCCTGGCAAAAAAATCCGTTTCAAAAGGCAAGATTACAAACATCTTGTCAATATAACGTTTGAAAGACTTGATGCGATATTCTTTCCATGCCCAGATTTTGGGTGAAATATAGAAATAGACAGGCAATCCAGGTATATTTTCCTTGACGTACCTGGCAATCTTCAGATTAAAACCGGCATAATCCACCAGAATAAGCACATCCGGTTTCCAACTGCGGATTTCTTCCTTGCACAAGGTCATATTTTTCAAGATGGTGCGGGCATGCATTACAACGGGAATCACCCCCATAAAAGCCATATCGCGGTAATGCTTCACTGGCTGGCCGCCAACAGCAGCCATCTTGTCTCCTCCAAGAAAGCGAAACTCGGCTTTTGGATCTAGTACCAAAAGTTCACGCATCAAATTAGATGCATGTAAATCACCGGAAGCCTCTCCAACCACTAAAAAATACTTCATAAGATATCCTTTATAAATTCCAGCTCTTCATATTTTCCATAAAAGAATAAGCTGTCATATCGATAGTGGAAGGCACTACTGATATATAGCCTTCTCTCATGGCAAACATATCAGTATCTTCTGCTTCAGGTTCATCATTGTGAAAATTTCCGGTCAGCCAATAATAATTTCCTCCCTGCGGATGTTTCCGTTTATCAAACTCCTCAATCCAGCGACCACGAGCTTGACGGCACAAACGAATACCTTTCAGTTCAGGTATAGCTGGTATATTCACATTCAGGCAATAGCCCTCTGGCAAACCATTTTTCAAGACTGCCATGGCAATTTTTTCCATATAGGCACGGGCAGGTTCAAAATTTGCATCAAATGAATGATTATCCAGTGAGAATCCCACGGCAGGAATCCCATTCATGCAAGCTTCCAATACCGCACCCAATGTTCCGGAATAGTGAATGGCTACAGAAGAGTTGGTTCCATGATTAATACCTGAAAACGCCGCGTCCGGTTTTCTTTCAGTAAAGACCTGATTCATGGCAAGCTTGACACAATCGACAGGTGTCCCGGTACTTCTATAGACAGAAAGGCCTTCTTCCTTGGATACAAGGTTCAGCAACAATGGCGTCTTGACTGTAATAGCCGCAGACATTCCGGATTGCCCGGTATTGGGAGCCACCACCACCAAATCTCCAAGAGGACGCAGCACCTCTATCAGAAACAAGATTCCTGGAGCCATATAACCATCATCATTGGATAGCAAAATCAAAGGTCTTCTATTCATATTTAAAACAAATCTATTACTCGCAAAGGTACATATTATTCGAGAATAATCCTTATTTAAGAAGCCTGCTTAAAAATGACAATCATTGCTTCTGGATCATTAATTAACAAAGAATAAGATTATCTGTTGACAACCTGAAGGTCTCAGCCTACACCCTATTCATTTTTTTCCATATCTTTGCATGTCAAAATTATACTAATGTTAGTAAAAATAGCCTGTTAACAAGTCATCTTTACAGGTAAAAGAACTATATGGGAAAAATCATTGCTTTAGCCAATCAAAAAGGAGGCGTCGGTAAAACAACGACGACCATCAATCTGGCAGCATCTCTGGCAGCACAGGAAAAAAGAGTTTTGGTTGTTGATGCTGACCCTCAAGCCAATGCCTCTTCGGGATTAGGTGTTGATATTAAAATCTTGAATTCAACCATCTATGAATGTCTGATCAATAATATAGACCCTCAGATTGCCATACTTAAGACGGAGATGGATGGATTGTTTATTTTACCATCTCACATTGATTTGGTCGGAGCAGAACTTGAAATGATCAGCATCCCTAATCGTGAAAATATTCTGACAAAAGTCCTTGCACCACTCAAAAATGAATATGACTATATCCTGATAGATTGCTCCCCCTCACTGGGCTTGATTACAGTCAATTCTCTGACTGCGGCAGACTCCGTCATCATTCCGGTACAGTGCGAGTATTTTGCACTTGAAGGTATCAGCAAATTATTAAACACCATCAAAATTATCAAGTCCAAGCTAAATCCTGGTCTTGAAATCGAAGGGTTTCTGCTGACCATGTACGATTCACGCTTGCGTCTTGCCAAACAAGTCAGCGAAGAGGTGAAACGTCATTTCCAGGATTTGGTCTTCAATACCATTATTCAGCGAAATGTAAAATTGAGCGAGGCTCCCAGTTATGGAACACCTGTTTTACTTTACGATGCAGATTCAAAAGGTTCTGTGGATTACATGCAACTTGCGCTCGAAATCATTCAGAGAAATAAAAAATAAATTACTATATTGCGACAATGTCAAATGTGCGGACATGCAAAACGATTAAAACTTTATGATTAAAAAAAACGCTTTGGGAAGAGGACTGGATGCTTTGATCAGTATGGAAGAAATTCGTACTGAAGGCTCTTCATCCATCAGCGAGGTGGAATTGTCGAAGATTTTTCCAAATCCCGATCAGCCACGCCGCGAATTTGATATGGATGCCATGGAGGAACTTTGCACATCCATCAAAACCATAGGTGTCATTCAACCGGTTTCTTTAAGGCTGATGCCTGACGGAAATTATCAGATCATAGCTGGTGAACGCAGGTACAGAGCAGCATATATGGCTGGTCTGACACAGATTCCAGCCTATATCAAAACTGCAGAAGACGATTTGGTCATGGAAATGGCGTTGATTGAGAATATCCAGCGTGAAGATTTGAATTCCATTGAAATAGCCTTGGCTTTCCAGAAACTGCAAGAAATTTACAACCTGACTCAGGAAAAGCTCAGTGAAAGACTTGGCAAAAAGCGGGCAACCATTGCTAATTACTTACGCTTACTGAAGCTCCCTGCCGAAATACAGATTGGCCTTCAGAACCGTAGAATAGACATGGGACATGCCAGAGCGTTGGTCAATATTGAAGACCCGACCATCCAGCTGGACATTTACGAAGAAGCCGTTCAAAACGGTTATTCCGTCCGAATGATTGAAGAAATCGTCAGGGCAGTTTCCGAAGGTCAGCATTCAGATAAAACAAAGAAAAGCAAAAAAGTAGCCCAGAAGACCCCAGAAGAATATAAAGCTTTGCAAAAGGTACTCTCTGAACAATTGAAAACAAAGGTTCGTTTTTCAATGAGCGAGACTGGTAAAGGATTCATTACCATCACTTTCAAGTCAGAGGATCAACTGGAACTTCTATTGACTTCTTTCGATAAAATGTTACGCTAAAAGATTGAAAAAAATCATTCGTACATATTGTCTTTTGGTAAGTATACTTTTTGCATCTTGTCTCTTTCCGGAAGCTGGAGCAAACAGTACATGTGCAGCAGTAACCGATTCAATCAAGGATATGAAATATCCTGACACATTGGTTAACAAGCTCCCAGATACAACAACAAGCATATCAGCGGATACAGCTTCTGTAAGAATATACAAACCAGACCCTCAGAAAGCCATTTGGTATTCGGCTCTTTGCCCTGGTTTGGGACAACTTTATAACCGTCGTTACTGGAAATTACCCATTGTAGGAGCTGGAGTGATGGGCATCGCCTACGCTATTGGTTGGAACGGGAAATATTACACCGCCTACACAAATGCTTACAGGGATATAGCAGATGACAATCCAAATACAGACAGTTATCTGGACCTTTTACCAAAAGGATATACTGGTTACAATATTGCGCAACTGACCACTTTGGTAAAAAACCGCCAGCAGACATTCAGGCGATATCGTGATTTAAGCATCATCGGTGCTGTTGGCGTCTATTTGATTTGCATGATTGACGCATACGTAGACGCACAGCTCTATGACTTTGACATGAGTCCTGACCTGTCGTTCAGGCCTCAGTCTGTTTCTCCTGGTTTGGGTGGAATCAAAGGCTTTGAAGTCAGTTTGGCCTTTCAATTTTAAAAATAAAAAAGTATAAGTTTATTATATAATGGACATGCGAGTTCCATATAACCTTAGACGAAAAAAATATTATTATATGAAAATAGAAATCCTACTTTTAGCCGGACTTACCATTTGTCTATCAGTATATTCAAATGACAGCATTCCAAGGGCTGAAGACTATTTCAAAGACGAAAGTTCCAGTCAGGAAATCAGTGTTCCTGAAAATTTCGACAACAATCTGGACAGTTTGCTGCAAGAATGGCATATCAAAACATTTACAAATATAGATCAGAATTGTGTCTGTGATTCTATCAATCCGGAAGTCTCAGATGAAGTCATTATGAAACGTCTTGCTGAAATGCCGACTATCATATCACTCCCTTACAACAAAGTCATCAGGCAGTTCATCGATA
>JALNXZ010000155.1 GCA_023230125.1 Bacteroidales bacterium
ATAGCATTGGAGATGATGTTGCGAACGACCTTCGAAATCATTTTTTTATCAATTTTGACTCTAACATCATCTTTTTTCTGGAATGTAATAGTCAAGCCTTTTTCAATTGCTAAAGTTTGTTGTAATTTGAATTCATCCGTGAGGAATCCTCCAAGATCCAGCTCTTCAGGGTTAAATGAAATATTGCCCGTTTGTACGCTTGACCAGTCAAGCAGGTTCTGAAGAAGCTTGTAAGTGCTTTCAGAAACTTCGCGTATGGCAGATACGAGTGATTTTTTCTCTTCATCCGGAAAACGGTCAAAGTCAGAAAGTAAAATGTCCGAATAGCCGAGAAGTCCTGTAAAAGAGTTCTTGAGGTCATGCGCAATAATTGAGAAAAACTTATCTTTGGTAGCGTTTGCTTTTTCAAGTTCATGGGTGCGTTCTACAACCAATCTCTCCAAATTATTATTGATAGCTTCCAATTCAATGTTTTGTTTCTTGATCTCTATTTCCTGTAGGAAACTTCGAACTGCTTCACGGACTGTCAGAATCAGGTCATCACGATCCCAGGGTTTCGGTATGTATCGATAGAGGTTGGCCTTGTTGATGGCATTGGTGATGCCTTCTATATTGGCGTGACCTGTTAGAAGAATCTTTAAAGTGTTCGGGTTCTTTTCGTGAACCTTGATCAGAAATTCATCACCACGCATACCTGGCATCAGATAGTCAGATATCACTACCGGGACTTCATAATTGCTTTCAATAAGTTCATCATAAATCTCCAAAGCTTCTTCTGCTGTCGTAGAGGTTTCAATCATATACTGATTTTCAAAAAATGGACCCAACTGGTCTTTCAATGCCTCTAAGATAATATCCTCATCGTCAACACATATAATAGCTTGCTTCATTTTAGTATTTTATTTTATTCTTTAATTTTAGCAGCATCCTGATTGATAGGTATTTCTATAAAGAAAGTGGTCCCTTTTCCTATTTCAGATTCAAAATAAATTTTACCGTGGTGGTTCTCAACAATCTGTCTGGAAATATCGAGTCCCATACCTGTTCCGATTCCTTTTCCCTTTGTCGTAAAATAGGGCTCGAATATACGTGGCTTCACGTCTTCAGCTATGCCGCAACCTGTGTCCTTAAAACAAATTTTGATGATATCATCATTCGATAAAGTTGTGCAGATTTCAAGTGTTCCACCTTCTCCCATGGCTTGAATGGCATTGGTAATGATGTTGGTCCAAATCTGACACATTTCATCTTGTTTGCAAAAGACTAAAGGAATAGACTCAAACTTTGTGATAATTTCTGTTTTACTGTGTTTGATCATATTTGAAGTCAAAACCAAAACTGTTTCAATCGTTTCTATCAGATTGGTTGCTTCATATTCTCCCTTATTGTTTTTGTAGATGTAGTTCTTTAAAGCACGAACGACACTGGATGCTTTTTCAACGGAAACAGCGATGTTGTTGGTATTGCGTTTTAGCGAGGATAGTACTTTAAGTATCTGCAACAGGCTTTGTGTATTTGGCAACTTCATCATATCGAGTATGCTTTCATCGCTTTGGCTAATCCTCAACGAAACAATAGTATCAGCAATATTAGGGGCATTCTCGATGTGATTATCTTCTAACAATGCGCTCAAATCGCGTTTTCTCTTACGCTCTTCCTTGGTAAAGACCGAAATATCTCTGGAATCAACTTCGTTGATCAGTTTGAATAGCCAGCTGATTTCTTCAGGAGAGGCGTGATTGATAACCCAGGGTAAGTCTACATTGATTTTTTCGACAACATCCTGGATGTTTGAAGAACTGGCTTTGATGGCACCGAGTGGGGTGTTGATCTCATGTGCAATACCACTGATAAGACTGCCCAGTGCCGCCATTTTTTCAGCAAAAATCAATTTGTTTTGAGTGCGGCTCAATTCTTCGATGGTTTCTTCAAGTTTGGCATTTTTCAATGCCAACATTTTGTTCATTTGTTCGGTTTTTTCCTCTGCCAACTTAATGGCTGTAATATCTTTGGAAATTCCGTAAGTACCGATGATATTTCCGTCTTGGTCTTTCAAGGCGGACTTATTGGTTAAAGCATAGGTGATTTTGTTATTTTTGCGGACTTCTTTTTCCTCTTTAACGATGTTCTTGCCTGTTCTGATGATATATTGTTCATCTTCATAAGATTGGCGGGCGTGTTCTTCCTTAAAGAAATCAAAGTCTGTTTTTCCTTTGACTTCGTCTATGGATTTACAGCCAAGAAAGTCGATGTTACACTTACTCAATATCATGAATCTGCTTTCAAGGTCTTTGAAATAGATGTTGAGAGGCATTTCATCAAGGATGGTCTGCAGGTAAAGTTGTTGTTTCTTTTCTTTCTCTTCTATCTGGACTTTTTCAGTGATATCAACGATTCTTTTCAGAACGAAATTGGGATGTCCGAGATGGTCTTTAAAAACCAGAGATGTAACTTCAACCTGTACGACTTTTCCGCTTTTAGTCACCCTGGATGATCTGAATTTGATATCTGATTTTTCACCTGAAAGGACTTGGTCAACAAAAGCTATCTCTCTTTCATAAGCTTCTTGAGAAACATATAGGGTGTTTGCCTGATGTTTGATTTCTTCTTCGTCATATCCAATCAGATCTTTATAGGCGTCATTATAGCGGTAAATATTTCCGTCAAGGTCAACCAAAAGGTCGCAAGTGGAGGAATTTTTTAAAAGAAGATCAAAGACTGCATCATAATCCAATGAATTCATGTCTTGATATTTATTGAGGTTTAGTAAGAGGTATTAATCTGAAATCAATATTAAGAATAGTAATATAAAACATAAAATAAGTCCAAAAATCACTTTCTTATAAATTTCTCGCAAAGTTAATCTGGTTCTGTAAATAATGCAATAAAATAGGTGATTTATTTTATGATATGCAAAATTTTAAGGTATTAATGTAATAGTTTAAAAAATATAATATATTTGGAAAAAGCAAAAATATAGGGATCCCATTAGTAAATGCGATTTTTCCCATAGTATGAACCAGAAAAGATGGTTTCACCGGAACATATCTATCAATACATTAGGAACAAGGTCTCCATTGAGCTTCGGCCAGCTATTGATTTTGCAATATTCAATTATTATACGGATATTTTTGGTTTTTAATCTAAAAATGACACCTTTGCAATAATATACAAAAGTGTGATATTGACATACACAAAAAAGATGATTGAACGAATTCTCTCACAAAAAAAGTTACTCTTAATCATTTTATCAATTTTCTTTTTTTTTGACATTTTGCCTTCAGAATACGACCGCTATTTCTGATTTGACAAGTGGCACCGCTTCGTTCTACAATAAGAAATTTGATGGTCGGAAAACGTCTAGTGGCGAAAGGTTGGACAATAAAAAATTTACTGCAGCCCATCCTTCAATACCTTTTGGTACTTTGGTCTGTGTGACCAATAAGTCCAATGGAAAAAGCGTTGTTGTTAAGGTGAATGATCGCTTTAATCCCAGAAAAGGGCACTTGATAGACCTCACTTATGCTGCTGCGCAAGAAATTGATATGATTAGGCAGGGAATAGCCAACGTGACCATAGCAATACTTGACATCACTGAAATGGAGGCAGAAGAAAATGCTATAATTCCTCGGGATACCATTACATATAAGATTTCCGCATGTTCTTTTTCCTTACCTGTTGTAAAATTGGATTCAAGGGCTTTGATCTCTATCAAGCTGAAATAATCCCTCACAGACACATCCTGTTAAAGTCGTGAGTATCGGCATTCTCTGCCGTTTTTTATTTTAATGTGATGAGAAATAAACAAGTTCTATTATCTTTGCATTCGTTTAAAATACCTATTGAATATGAAAAAAACACTACTTACCACATTGCTGTTCTTTATATCAATCATTTTCTGTCATGCTTCCAAAGTTGACACAGTACAGGTCTACAGCCCTTCAATGAACAAAAATATTAAAACCGTCATCATCACTCCGGATAACTATGCCAACGGAAAAAAGTATCCGGTCATATATCTGCTCCACGGTTTTAGCGATGATTATTCTGGTTGGGTAAAAAAGGCAAAAGGCATGGATAAATTAGCAGACCTTTACAATATCATATTCGTTTGTCCTGATGGTGCAAAAAGCTGGTATTTTGACAGTCCTATGGACAAAAGCATCAGGTATGAAACCTTTATTTCCGGCGAATTGGTCAAGTGGATGGATGAAAGTTACAAAACCATCAAGAACCGTAGCGGAAGAGGCATTACCGGTCTGAGCATGGGTGGCCATGGCGCATTGTATCTGGCATTCAGACATCAGGATATTTATGGTGTAGCAGGTGGCATGAGTGGGGGCGTTGACATTCGTCCTTTCCCCAAAAATTGGGATCTGGAGAAATGTTTGGGTAAATATTCGGAGTACCCTGATAATTGGGAGAATAATACGGTCATCAATCTCTTGCATCTTTTGACACCAAACAGATTGGCCATATTTATTGAT
>JALNXZ010000157.1 GCA_023230125.1 Bacteroidales bacterium
GTCTTTTTTTATTGAAGGACTCTTAAAGTCCTTCTTTTTTTATAGCTGCTTTCATTAATCCAACAAATAGAGGGTGTGGAGTTAATGGTCTTGATTTTAATTCAGGATGAAACTGACAAGCAATGAAATAAGGGTGATTTTTTAATTCAATTATTTCAACAAGATCTTTGTCTTTATTAATTCCTGAAAAAATAAGTCCATTATCTTCTAATATTTTTCTGTAATTGTTATCGACTTCATATCTGTGTCGATGTCTTTCTTTAATATCTTCTGATCCATAGAGGTTGTAGGCTAAAGTATCTTTTTTGATATTACAATCCCAAGAACCCAATCTCATTGTCCCCCCATAGTTATTATTCTTAAGAAGTTCTTTTTGTTCTTCCATTATATCGATTACTAGATTCTTTCCATTTTCATCGAATTCTCTAGAGGTAGCGTCTTTAATTCCGCAGATATTTCTAGCATATTCAATAACCGATAATTGAAGACCTAAACATAATCCCAAGAAAGGAATGTTGTTTTTTCTTACATATTCGATTGCTTTAATTTTTCCTTCTGTCCCTCTAGTTCCAAAACCTCCAGGAACAATAATAGCGTCAAAATTATTAAGTTCTTCTAATCCTTCCCCGTTTTCATATTTTGAAGATGAGAGCCAAGTGATGTTTGGTTTAACGTTTTGATCCCATCCAGCATGTTTAATGGCTTCAATAACAGAAATATATGAATCCATAAGATTAAATTCTCCGGTTTCAAAATATTTTCCAACAACTCCGATTTGAACTTCTTTTTTAGGAGCTTTTATTCTTTCAATTAAAGCTTTCCAATCATTAAGATTGTTATCTTTTTCCTTAACATTGAATCTTTCTAATATTTTATCTCCTAGTTTTTGTTCTTCAAAAATAACTGGTATTTCATAAATAGATTCTACGTCTGGAGAGGAGAAAATATATTCTTCTCTTAAATTACAAAAAATAGAAATTTTTCTTTTTCTTGGCTCATCCATTGGCCTGTTAGATCTCCCAAAAATTAAATCTGGCTGGATTCCAGCACTATTTAAAGTTCGTACTGCTGTTTGGGTAGGCTTAGTTTTCATTTCTCCAACAACTGAAGGGATTGGTAGATAACTAACAAGGGCGAAAAGAACATTTTCTGGTTCTTGGAGTTTCATAATACGTGCTGCTTCTAAGAAAAGCATGTTTTGATATTCCCCTACAGTTCCTCCGATTTCGATTAAGATGAAATCAGCTCCTGTTTTTTGTTCAACTTTTTTAATTCTTGCAATTACTTCATTTGGAATATCTGGCACAACTTCAACACATTTTCCTTCGAACTCCAAATTCCTTTCTTTTTGAATTACAGAAAGATAGACAAGACCTGTTGTCATATAATTATCAGTAGAAAGATCTAAATTTAAGAATCTTTCATAGTTTCCGATATCCTGATCACATTCAGTGCCATCGTTTGTCACAAAAACCTCCCCATGCTCTATAGGGTTCATTGTTCCAGCATCAACGTTAATGTAAGGATCGATTTTTACTGCTGTTACAGTGTAACCCCTTCCTTGTAAAACTTTTCCAATAGAGGCAGTTGTTATTCCTTTTCCTACCGAAGACATAACCCCTCCACCAATAAAGATATATTTAGCCATATTGTTTATTCTTTATCTATTATTATATTAACTGTAGATTCTAATTCTGCATTAAATCTAATAATTACCTTATATTCCCCTATTTTTTTAATAGGTTCGGCTACGATTACTTGTTTTACGTCAATTGTAAAACCGTTTTGATTAATTTTTTCTGCGATTTTAGTAGCAGACACGGCTTCAAATAATTGTCCTTCGTTACCTGTCTTAACCTTGATGATAAATCTTTTGTCTTTTATTTTTTTAGCCTCTTCCTTTATAGCTTCTATTTCTTTTTTGGCTTTTTCATCTTCTATCGCTTTGGTAGCTTTTGCTTTTTCGATTAATTCGGGAGTGGCTTTAATAGCTAACTTTTTAACAAAGAGAAAATTATTAGCATAGCCATCGCTAACATTTTTAATTTCGTTCTTTTTTCCTAAGTTTTTAATATTTTCAAGTAATAGTACTAACATATCTTTTGTATTAATTATTAATTAACTCTTTAGCTTTTTCTAACTGTGGATCTTGTCCTAATTCAGCATCTTCTTTAGTTATTTCTATTTTAATATCTGGCTCGATTCCTACTTCATTTATTTGTTCATCTTTTGGTGTATACCATTCCTCTGTGGTGATTTTTAAAATTGAACCATCTCCCAAATACATAACTCTTTGAACCAATCCTTTTCCAAAAGAAGTGTCCCCAACAAGAGTAACGCTTTCAAGGTTAGATTCCAAGGCTCCTGTTAAAATTTCTGCCGCAGAAGCTGTTCCTTGATTTATTAGAATAACAATAGGATAGTTGGACAACTTTCCAGGACCGTCTGATAAGAGCCAAGTGCATGAATCATTCTTATCACATTCTTTAACTATTTTTGAATCTTTTTCAAGGAAAAATGAAGCTACGTTCTTTGCTTCACTTACAAGTCCTCCAGGATTATTTCTTAGGTCTAAAATAATTCCTTTAATATTATTTTTTTGAAGTATTTGATTTATTTGTATTTTGACATCTCTTGAAGTTGTTTCTGAGAATTGAAAAAGAGATAAAAGAGCGATTTGGCCATTATTCGTATCGATAAACTCGAGCTCAGAACTTGGAACAACAATGGTTTCTCTTTCAATGTTAAAGGTTTTTTCTTCTCCATCTCTATCGATAACCAAAGTAACTATTGTTCCATTATCTCCTCTTATTTTTGACACAATTTCATTAAGTTCTATATTGGAAACATTTTCGTCATTTACTTTTATAATTGTGTCTCCAGCCAATATTCCAGCTTTTTCAGCAGGAGTATTCTTAATTGGAGCAATAACTTTTATTTTTTCATCTTTTTTAGCAATTTGTATTCCAATGCCGTCAAAAGTTCCTTCTAAATCTTTTTGAAATACTTCAGCTTCTTCTGGATCGTAAAAAGAAGTATAAGGATCTTCTAGAGCAGAAACAAAACCTTTTATAGCGCTATAGACCATAGCCTCTGTGTTGATATTATTTTCAAAAACAAAATTATTATCAATATTTCTCCAAACTTCTCCAAGTAAAGAAAAATTAACCGTGTTTTCTGTATATAAATCAGTATATAGTTTTTCATTTAGTTTCTGGTTTATAAAAAAGCCGGCACTAAAACCAACACATAAACTTAAAACAATAATGATTTCTTTTGAAATTTTCATATTCATGTTTCTTTACTTTTGTATATCATAAAAGCACGTCGAAAACAACCTTGAAAATTGTTTTAAAAATGTTTTAGATATTATTATCAATCCAGCTTTTTATGTCTTCTTCTTCTCTATATCCAATAAAAGCAGCTTTTGCTTCATTGTTTTTAAAAAGAATAACTGTTGGGATTACCTCAACTTCAAAATCACGGCTTAGGCTTGGATTTTCATCAACATTTACTTTGTAAATATAAACTTTATCTTTATAGTCTTCAGCCACTTTTTCTAATACTGGTCCTAACTTTTTACAAGGAGGACACCAAGTAGCCCAAAAATCAACAACGACGGGCTTGTCTGCTTTTAAAATAGTTTCTTCGAAATTTTTATCTGTTAAATCCATATTTTTTTATAATTCTTTTTTAATTTCTTCAAATTCGTTTTCTACTTCTTTAAGTCTTTTTTTACTTTCTTTTATCAAAGAAGTAGCTTCTTTTATTTTTTGAAGTCCAATTTCAATATCAATTTCTTCTTGAGATTCAAACCAATCAGAAATTTTTGAAAGATTATTTATTAATTCTCCTAAATTGTTATTTTCTTTTTTTGTCATATACTTTTGATTTAATTATACCATCAAAAACCTCTAAGTCAATCAAGTCATCTTTATCGATTTCGTCAATATTTTTGATAATTTTGTTATCTTTTCTAATAATAGAATACCCCAATTTTAATTGTCTTTCAGGATCGTTATGGGTTATTACTTTTTCCAAATAATCAATTTTATTTCTAGTTATTTTAAAAACAGAATTAAAATTATTTATTAGATTGTCTTGAAAGTTGTTTAACAAATTTTTCTTATTCTTAATTTCATTTTCGAGAAGTGAAAAATTATTTACAACTTTTTCTATCTTATGATTTATATCTAAAAGAAGATTATTGTATTTTTCAAAAATATATTGTTCTTGATTTTTAATCTCGTATATAACTTCGTCCCAAGAGGAGTTTAAAAGTTCTGCGGCGGCTGTTGGTGTTGAAACCGAATAGTCAGAAGCTAATGCAAAAAGGGGTTCGTCTTCATGGTGTCCCAATCCAGCAATTACAGTGCAGGGAAAATTGTTTATTTCCTTAATAACATTTTCATTATTAAAAACATCAAAAGAGTTTTTAGACCCTCCTCCCCTCATTACGATAAGACAGTC
>JALNXZ010000156.1 GCA_023230125.1 Bacteroidales bacterium
TCACGTAACGGATTGGTTGATTTACTGAATGAGAACATCACTTCCGAACCGCTATATCCAATTATCCATCTGCAAGGTGAAGACATTGAAGTTGCTTTCACTCATGGAAATCAATACGGAGAAGAATATTATTCCTTCGTTAACGGGCAACACACCACACAGGGCGGTACGCACCAAACCGCCTTCAGGGAAGCATTGTCACGTACCATCAAGGAATTTTACAATAAAAACCACGATTACTCAGATATCCGCATGGGTATCATTGCGGCAGTGAGTATCAAGGTGGAAGAACCGGTTTTTGAATCGCAGACCAAGACCAAGCTCGGATCAAGAGACATGGGTCCGAACGGTCCTTCCGTATCTAAATTCATCAGTGACTTCCTAAAAAAAGACCTGGATAACTTTTTGCATAAGAATGGTGAAATTTCGGAAGCCATGCTTAAAAAAATCGCTGACTCTGAAAAGGAAAGGAAGGCCATTGCCGGCGTTACCAAACTAGCAAGAGAACGTGCCAAAAAATCAAACCTACACAACAAAAAATTACGGGACTGTCGCTTCCACTTCAATGATACCAAAGGAGAATTACTTGAAGAAACCAGCATTTTCATCACGGAGGGCGATTCTGCCAGCGGATCTATCACCAAAAGTCGCGACGTCAATTATCAGGCGGTATTCAGTTTAAGGGGGAAACCTCTGAACTCATTTGGCATGACCAAAAAAGTCGTCTATGAAAACGAAGAATTCAATCTCCTGCAAGCCGCATTGAATATTGAAGACGGACTTGATGATCTAAGATATGCCAAAGTCATCATTTCAACCGATGCCGATGTGGACGGAATGCATATCCGACTGCTTCTGATGACTTTCTTCCTGCAATTTTTCCCTGAACTGATTAAAAAGGGTCATGTTTACATCTTGCAAACCCCCTTGTTCAGAGTCAGAAACAAGAAGGAGATACGTTACTGTTATAACGATGACGAACGCATTCATGCCATCGAAGCCCTTGGCCCAAATCCTGAAATCACCCGATTTAAAGGTCTGGGAGAAATTTCACCCGATGAATTCAAGTATTTCATCGGCAAAGATATCAGACTCGACCGTGTTTCCCTACGTAAGGAGGATCTCGTTAAGGAATTGCTGGAATTCTATATGGGCAAAAATACTTCTGAACGTCAAAACTTCATTATCGACAATCTAGTTGTGGATGAAGAAAATCTATAACAAAATAAATATGCAAACAGCAATATTCCCAGGAACCTTTGATCCATTCACCTTGGGGCACGCTTCTATCATAAGAAGGGGGTTGCGCTTTTTTGACCGGATTATCATAGCTGTTGGTGTGAACGACTCAAAACAAACAATGTTTTCAATCGACCAGCGACTGGAGCAGATCAGAGCCTGTTATGCACACGAACCAAGAATTGAAGTTCGTTTTTATGAAGGGATGACTGTAGATTTTGCCCGTCAGGAACATGCCGGTTTCATCCTTCGTGGAGTACGCTCATTGGGTGATTTCGAATACGAAAGGTTACTTTCGGATGTCAACCGGAAAATCTCCGAAATCGATACGGTCTTTTTATTTACCGAACCGGAATACGCCAGTATTCAGTCAAACGTGGTCCGGGAATTACTTAAATATAATCAGGACATCAATGACTTTGTCCCAACAGAAATCAACGAACTTTTGAAAAAATGATATTAATGAAGAAAACCATCCTTTGTCTTGCATGGCTATTATCCCTTTCACCTTTAATTTTTGCACAATACGCCAATTCTCCTTCGACACTAAAAATGGACATGGCTCTTTACGCCATCAAAAACTTATACGTTGATCGAGTAAACGCAGATAAGTTGGTGGAAGAAGGTCTCCGTGCCATGATCAAGGATTTGGACCCCCATTCAGCTTATATGACTGTTGATGAAGTCAAGCAGATGAATGAACCTCTTCAAGGAGGTTTTGACGGTATTGGAATCTCATTTAATATGCTCAATGACACCCTTTTTGTTATTGAAGTAATCTCAGGAGGCCCCTCTGAAAAAGTCGGGTTACTACCGGGAGACCGTATCATCAAGGTAGACGGACAAGCCATAGCTGGTGTAAAAATGAGCAATATCGAGGTTATGAAACGGCTGAAAGGACCAAAGGGAACCTCGGTTACGGTTTCCATTAAAAGACGTGGGAACAAGGATTTAAAAGATTTCAAAATTATCAGGGACAAAATTCCCATTTACAGTCTTGATGTTGCATTTATGGTGGATAAAACGACAGGATACATCAAGCTGAATCGCTTTGGAGCCACTACTGTCGAAGAATTCAGGCAAGCATTTGGTGAACTGAAGAAACAAGGCATGACCCAGCTTATTCTAGACTTGCAATCCAATGGTGGAGGTTTGATGAATGCGGCCACAGATTTGGCAGATGAGTTTCTTTCGGACAAAAAATGCATCGTATATACCGAAGGCTTGTACAGCCCACGTCAGCAAAGCGATGCAACAGCAAATGGCTGCTTCGAAAAAGGAAAACTGATTGTTTTGATTGATGAATATTCAGCTTCAGCCAGCGAAATTTTGTCCGGTGCTATTCAAGATTGGGACAGAGGTCTGATTATCGGACGCAGAAGTTTCGGAAAAGGTCTTGTTCAACGTCCAATTCCTTTATCCGATGGATCCATGTTGAAACTGACTGTCTCTCGTTATTTCACACCCAGTGGCCGTTTTATCCAAAAGCCCTATGATAATGCGGAGAACTACAGCAATGACCTGATTGACAGATATAACCGCGGAGAAATGGCAAATGCTGACAGTATTCATTTCCCTGATTCGCTCAAGACCAGCACTTTGATCAATAAACGGACTATCTACGGAGGCGGAGGTATTATGCCTGATGTTTTTGTTCCTATGGACACTACGCGTTTCACCAGCCTGCACAAAATCATGGCAGCCTCAGGCATCATGAACCGTTTTAGCATCGAATATGTGGACACTCACCGTTCAGATTTAAACGCCACCTATTCAAAAGTAAACGATTTCATTGAAAAATTCAGCGTTGACGACAGTATGATCAATCAGATGATACGTATGGCTGAAGCCGAAAAAATCACAATCAGTGATGAAGACCGCAAATCAGACAAGACACTTCTAAAAAAGCAATTAAAAGCGTACATCGCAAGAGATTTTGGAAAGAATGCAGATTACTACAAAGTCATGTATGATGAAGACAAATCGCTGAATGAAGCCAGGCGTATTCTTGAAAAGAAGAATGCCTATGATGAAATTTTGAAAAAAAATAAAATATATGAGCGTAATTGACAAAATCCTCCAAAACAAGGCCACTGCTTTTTCATTTGAGTTGTTACCTCCATTGAAGGGCAACTCCATTGACAGCGTATATAAGACGATTGAAACCCTGCGCGAATTTGATCCCAAATATATCAATATCACTACGCACAGAAGCGAAATGGTTTATCATGAACTTACAAACGGGCTTTTTGAACGCATCGCAGAACGACACCGCCCTGGAACAGTTGCCATAGCCGCAGCTATCCAGAACAAGTATAAGATTCCTGTGGTGCCACATGTATTATGTAGTGGCTATACCGAAAGCGAAACGGAATATGTGTTGATGGACCTGCAGTTCCTTGGCATCCAAGATCTTTTGCTCTTACGCGGAGACAAAGCCAAACACGACAAAGCCTTCATTCCAACGGGACATGCACATGCCACAGATTTACAAAAACAAGTAAACGCCTTTAATGAAGGTTACTTCATAGATGGATCTAAGATGAAGAAACAGGATGGCCTTTTCTCTTATGGGATGGCTTGTTATCCGGAAAAACATGATGAAGCCCCCAACATGGCCTCGGATATATACTGGGCCAAACAGAAAGTAGATGCAGGAGCCTCTTATCTTGTGACACAAATGTTTTTTGACAACCAAAAATATTTTGACTTTGTAGAAAAATGTAGGAAAACGGGACTCAATGTACCTATTATTCCGGGTATCAAGCCCGTTACGTTCATGAATCAGCTAACGGCCCTACCCAAAATCTTTCATGTGGATATGCCTGAAGCTTTCTCCTTGGATCTGGCCAAATGCAAAACAGATGCAGAAGCAACAGAGGTAGGCGTAGAATGGTGCATCTTACAAGCCAAAGAACTTAAGGAACAAGGTGTACCAAGCATCCATTTCTATTCGATGATGGCCACTCAAAGTGTCAAGAGAGTAGCACAAGCCGTCTATTGAATCACCTGTCTATCTGAATCAATCGAATCAAAAATCCTAAATAAGTCTTTGACAGTTTCAGCTCGAAGCATAGCGATACGGGTATTTCTGAAATTCGGAATACCCTTAAAAAGCGGAGTTGCAGCCAGGTGTCTGCGAATATGAATTATCCCCCTTCTCTCATCCAGCCTTCGTACACTTTGCTCTACTTGCTGTTTTAAGATATCAAGTTTCCATTTAAACGAATA
>JALNXZ010000158.1 GCA_023230125.1 Bacteroidales bacterium
GTCAGTTTTCAGGTCAGTTTCTGGTCGTTTTCTGGTCGTTTCCAGGTCGGACGCAAAGATTGTGACCATAAAACCTTCTGAAATATTTTTAAAGATCGGTAGGGGTAAATTGGCAGATTTAATCAGATTTACAATTCTGCTTATCCCTGAGCCATATTTTTCAATAATGCCAATATCTTTTAGAACATCTGCCATCAATTTATTTCGTGGCGTGGAACGATATTGATTCGTTAACAAATCATCGATGGTAATATCTTCGGGAAGTCTTCCCGGGTTATAGAATTCAATCTTATCGCCAAAAACCTTAACAATAGAATCAGAACTAGAGCGATAATCGCGGTGAAGGATCATATTTATGACGATCTCCCGGATTGCTTCAAGCGGATATTGCCATATTTGAGTATTTTGGGCTTCACCGGTAATGATTACTTCCAGATTGATGTGCTTTTTTACAAAGTCAATGACTTGGTCGATTTGAGTTAGTGCGTCGCTTTTGCTTCTGGCAGTATCCTTGATGAGGATCTCAGTTTGAAAACGTCCTAGCTCAATGGTGCTTAGATAGGTATCTTCTTTGTGAAAAAGGAAATACGCAGCATGAGTTATTTTTTCGTCCCGTATCAGTCCGGTTTTATTTAAATACGTAAGTGGATCATCTTGCGTTGGTGACTGGGACCTGTTTTTACGGTCAATAGCTGCTTGAACTTTTTCAAAAGAAAGATCTTCGATGGTATGTTGTTGATCTGGAAATGCATCCCAACTGGAATTCAAAGTTTTAAGATGCATATCGACCACTTCGATCACTGAAAGTTGAAGATTGGCATTCCCTTTTCGCTTATAATAACGGCCTTTTGTTGATACTGGTTTAATAAGATATTCAGGAATAATTATTTTGACAACACATTTTCCATCTACTTCCTCCTCTTCCATATCAGGGATTAGAAGCGGGGCCGTTTTATTTTTGATTTCGTTTAACCACTTCGCGAGGGTTTCCTTACCAATTTGCACACCTTTAACCTCACCATCGTCGGCCACTCCAACATAGACGATGCCTCCCTTGTAGTTGGCAAAGGCTACCAGGCTCACGATCACTTCGTCCTGGAAGGATAGTTTGAATTCGACCTGATCGGATTCTTGGGTGGGGAACTTTAGGTTTGGGTTCATTGTTTTGAAATTTAGGGACAGGTAATTGATCTTCTTTAAAATAGTTGATTACTTGTTGATCTCCCAATGCCCGCCTTTGGCTGGGCCGATGCGCCTAACGACGCCTTTGTCGCCCAAGGTTTTTAAATAACGCTGTATGGTACGTTCCGTCATTTCCATTTTATTGGCTAAAGCTTTTGCAGAAAAAGTGTTGTTTTCGTTCAAGAATTCAATAATTTTCAATTCATTTTCTACGACATTATTTACGACATTTTCAGGGACATTCCCCTTTTCTGTTCCCTTTTCATCATATCCATCAAAAACCACCACCTGAAAACCATCTGAAATATTTTCAAAAACAGGTCTGGGCAAGTTTGCTTCCTCAAAGTAGTTGATAATGCGTTGGATGCCGCTACCGTATTTTTCGATAATACCGGCCGCTTTGCAAAAGTCCGCAATCAGTTTGTTTCTCGGTGATGATTACTTCCTTATTGATGTGTTTCTTTACAAAATTCAGCACTTCATCGACCTGATTCAGTATATCGCATTTGCTTCGTGCCGTGTCTTTGATGATGATACTTGTCTGGAAAAGGCCCAACTCTACCGTGGTAAACAAGATTTCTTTTTTGGTAAACAACAGATAAGCGGCATTGGTAATAGCACCGTCGCGTACCAAATCGTGTTTAAGCAGAAAGGTTAGCGGATCATCGGTTATGTTTAATTTCAGCTCCTGGTTTATGGTATCTATCACCTGCTGCACTTTGTCGAAAGAGATGTCTTCCAGTCCAAACTGATGCAAATGAACCTGTATGCCCGAATAGGCATTCAGCAATTCCTGATAGGGCATCGTACGAAAGTGTGGGACGAAAACTTTTGAAAAAAGAGGCAAATTTTCTCATTGCTTTTTCCACACTGTCGTCCATTTTTCCAAGAACGCTTTCGGCAAAGAGATGTTTCTGTCGTTTTCGAGAGCGGAAAGAATTTTTGCTGTTTCTGCTTCGCGGTCGCAGAAATACGCAGGACTGTAATATCCTGTAAGTAAAAACGGGTTGTGTGGTTTATTTATTTTCATGGTACAAGAGAACACATTATCTCGCAAAATGCGATACGCAAAATGCGAAATAATAACTTCCCAATTGATTTGGTTTTTTGCCGGAATGTCCTCCGTTGATGCGGCTTTACGCAGCGAGGTTCGTCACTCCCATCAGCAGGGTGCAACGAATTGAAACACAGAGATGCTGCAATTGCAGCTATTTATAAATTACACAGCCGACCAAACCAACAATGATTTAGTCTTATCTTCCACATATTGGGACGACCCGTCAGCGTCAACAGTAATATACCGTATCTTGAACGAGACATTTGCTTCCGCTTTTTGCACCAATTTATTCAAATAGGTTTTATTAAATTCAGAGCCGACCAATACCACATCAAGAACTTTACCCGGTTTACCCTGCGCAAAATCATTGATGACATAGGCTTTTTCAAGGTGGCCGATATGTTTGATCAATTCATCAACCACTTGGTCTATGCCCACATATTTGAGCAGCAAGTGATGAATGTCACAAAAATAAGGATGGTTGGTATTGGCACAGTACACCTTTTTATTTTGCACCGTTTTTGCTTCTATCAGTTTGGCCTCTTCAAGGCGGTTCAATTCAAGACGGATGCCATTGGTAGACTCTCCAAATTCAGAGGAAAGATTACGTAAATACGCGGTGGTATCCGTGTTGATGAAAAATTTCATCAACACTTTGATTCGTGTCTTGGAAGTTATTAAGCTGTCAAGCATTGTTTACTATCTCTGTATAAGCTACTCCAAAAATGTGGAAGTTTTTAACGTGATGAGTATTTTTATTACTCAAAACAGGGTGCAATATACGAGAAAGAATCTGAATCACAAATATTGTTTCTAATATTTTATTAGCATGTCCAAATTTTAACAGAATTGGCGTAAAATCTAACTTATTGGTTCAAATGATTTTTTTGAATTTCCATCACAAATCATCAATTATTGCAGCTTTTGGTACTAATAGTTTCATGATGACCCAAGCAATTAAATATAACAGTGAACAAACGACAAACATAATATGGTATGCAACCTCCGGTGTGTCTTTATATAAATCGGTCAGGTAACCTGGCAATAATTGCATTAAAACACCACCTAACCCCCCTGCAGCTGCTCCGATACCTGTAACTGTTGCAACTACTTTTTTGGGGAACATATCCGAAACAGTTGTAAAAATATTGGCAGACCAGCCACAATGTGCTGAAGCGGCAATACAAATAATTGCAATAGCATACACTGGAGCCATACTTCCAAAATAGGAAACATTACCAAAAAACTGAGTGAATATCAACAGTAAAGGGAAAAAAGCGATGATGAGCATAGAGGTCATTCGTGATTTATAGGTACTCCAACCTTTATTCATAAAGATCAGTGGAAGGGAACCACTGAATATTGCTCCCACGATGGCTACACCATAAACAATAAAGGTTGGCAACATGACTTCTTGTGTCGTCATTCCAAATTGTTTTTTAAGATAGTCTGGCAACCAAAACAGCAAGAACCACCAAACACCATCGGTCATAAATTTACCGACAAAAAAAGACCATGTTTGGCGATAAGTAAGCAATTTGCCCCAACTCACTTTTTTAGCTACATCGCCATTTGAATTTATTTCAGTAGGCAAATCATCTTTGTGAATATAGTCATACTCTCCGGCTGTTAAACGGCCTTTTTCCTTCATTTTACCGGGTGTATCATAGAAAATGAACCAAAAAATGAGCCATAAAAACCCAACCGAACCTGTGAGAATAAATGCCATTTTCCAACCCAGGTCACTGCTAAAGAAAATCATACACCATGGTACAAACAGGGCTGCAATCATCGCGCCAAGGTTTGAGCCGGAGTTAAAGATGGAGGTTGCTAATGCACGTTCCTTCTTAGGGAACCATTCTGCCACAATTTTAATGGAGGCCGGAAAGTTCCCTGCTTCTCCAATACCAAACAGACTGCGTACCATCATGTGATAAATCACCAGCTTTCCCACAAAAGCATTTAAAATTCCGAAAACTGAAAAGACGATGAGCGATAATGTCAATCCCAGTTTTGTTCCAATTTTATCAATGATAATACCGGCAAATATGGTCATTAGAGCATAGAAGGCTGTAAAAATGGAGGTGACATAAGAAAAATCGGTATTCGACCACCCAAATCCATCCGGGGAACAAAAATATTCTTTAAGATACCCGATTACATTACGATCCATGTAATTGATAGTCGTCGAAAAGATTAACAAGGTACAGATG
>JALNXZ010000159.1 GCA_023230125.1 Bacteroidales bacterium
GTCACAGAAAAGGTACATGTGAAGTCCTTATTAACAAAACTTATAAGTTCTCCAGAGGTGGGGCCTACGACTACATCAACTCTCCAACTGATGCAGACTTTACTCTGAGATTCGCAGTTATTGATATCGTGAACGTCCCTAAGGGCCTCAGAGATGCAATGAATGTGATGGTCACAGGTATACTGGCAAGCCAGGTTTCTGCCGCAACTACCAAGGGCCTCACAATAGTCATAGACGAAGGAGGAGCGTTCCTCAGAGAACCTGAACTTGCAGATATGATCCTGACTGGACTGACTCAGTGGAGATCACAGAACACTCAACTTATATTTGCAACTCAGCAGTTCGGAGACCTAGAGGCCGCAAAAATGAGTGAAGCGTTCATGGCAAACACGTTCTTTAAAATGGTGTTTGGTGCAAACATGGACGAATCTTCCATTCCATATGTACAAAGGTTCCTTCACCTAAGGCCCCAGCACGTAGAGGATCTAAAGAGGCTCAAAAAAGGTCAATGTCTGCTTAAAGTTCGAAACAAGTACGCAAGTGTAGCTGTAACCAGTTCAGATGCAGAAAACGACATTATAAAAGGGATTAAACCTCATATAGATGATAGCGAGGTAATAAATACGGTACAGCAAAAACAGTGGAAACTGAAGCCTCAATACAAAGCCTTGAATGAAGAACATCATATTATCCTTGAAAACTGGCTTGAAGGAGAGTTCAACGAAGCTGCTATACTGAAAAATGGTTATAAATCTTATCAACCAATACGGATAAATGCTTCCGGAACTACAAAATCCTGGATTGATACTGCTATTATAGTCAATGGTAGAATTTCACCACCAGCGAAGGGAATGCGCACTGTCGATGCTACAACTAAAGAACGAGGTCAGCAGACTCCAGATCACTACAATACGGTGGTTCAAATTGCATCGTACTTACTCGATCACGGTTTCTACGATATAATTATTAACCACTGGAATGACGTGGATGTTGTTGCAACCTATAAAGGAGAAACCTACGCCTTTGAATTTGAAAAAGATGGAACACATTCGGTAGAGTACGTATTCACAAAATTCAGCAATGCAAGACTCAAATATGACCATGTATACATCGTGTGTACTACCGCGAACAAGTCCAGGGTTATAAAAGCTGTAGAGCCTGAAGGACAGGTTCCCTACGGTGAGAGCCCTAAAAACATGTGCACTCGCGGGTCTCAGTTTGAGGATCTCATCAACGACATCCTTGCAGGGAAGAAACAGGCTAAGGGCCCTGTAATTAGATTAGCAAAGTCTGAAGAGCCTGAGGAAGATCTGATTGATATGCTTGAGCATGAAATAAATGAAGAGGAACCTGAGGAAGAAGATAAGCAAGCATCTGTAGCAGAAACCTTTGTAAGGGAAATTTACGAAAAAGTTGTTACAGAAGAACCGGAAAAGAAACCTTCAACCATCGACGCAATAAAAGATCTGTTCAAGAAAAAACCAGTACAAGAAACCAAAACTGGACTAGATACAGAAGGACTTTACTTTAAACCACTTGTTGAACTTGGGTCTGAAAACTACAAAATACAGAAAACAAGTGAGGTAGAGCCCGAAGAAGAGAAACTTGAAACTGAAGTAGAGAGTGAAAAGGTACCTGAAGTTAAAGAACTAATAAAGGTGAAGAAAGCCTTTGATGAGCTGCTCGTAGTTGACAAGAAGGAATCTGTACCTACGAAAGGGAATTGGTGGGAACTGTGAAAAACCTACTAATTCTTTTTATACTCTTGGCAGCAACCCTTGGCTCAGGGTGTGTGGCAAATGCTCCTGATTCTGAGGAACTTAAATTTAAAGACCCAAGTAACCCAGATACAAATTACATGGTACTGAAGGAGGATTTAACAAAACCAGGAACAGGAACCTTCACAATAGTTACATCAGAATATGTAGCAGGAGGCACTTACACTGAAACCTCAGAAGCCTATTCACTAAAATATGCAGAATATCCCGTTGGTATCACTCTAAAAAAAGTTGAAAATGGAATACAGATCGGAGGAAGTGGTTACTGGTATAAATAAAATTACCCACTGATACCATTTCCCTACTTTTTTTAATAAAGCATCATTAATGTCGCACTTCCTGGTTTGTAATCTCATTTTAGACTGTTAATAACTGGGATATATACATTAAAACAAACTACTGATTTTTAGTGGACTAAAAGGACAATTGACTAAAAGTAAACTCGCTTATAACCCAGTATAAGTAGTAAAACAACCTGGTATAAGGTAAGTACAGTGAAAAATAAGGTATAATACGCCTTGATTCCATCTGGTACATACTATGTGCCTGGGATATGCTTGACAAATAGCGAAAATGGAGGAAAACTTGTGAATAATAAAGAGCTGATACAAAGTCTGTATAATACTATGATAATAAAAGTTGAGAGATTAGAAAAAAGAGTGGGAGAACTAGAGCTTGAAAACAAACAATATAGAGAAGCATTAGGTATTATAAATAATATGCAAGACTTGGAAGAAAAAACACCTATAAAAATAAAGCCTGAGTATCAAGCACTGAGTAGGCATCAACATACTATTTTTGAAAGCTGGCTTGAAAATCCTATAAATGAAAAAGTCTTGGCTGCATCAGGTTATAAAATTTTCTACCCATTACGCATAAGTGAACCTGGAACAACAAAAGCCTGGACACATGAAAGTATACTAGAAGATTCTTTAATTTATCAACAAACACCTGATCATTTTTATGCAGTTCTTCAAATTGCCGCACACTTAATCAAGTTTGGATTTACTGATGTTGAAATTCGACACTGGAATAATGTAGACGTCACTGGAAAATTTAAAAATAAAATATATGCATTTGAATATGAAAGACCTGGGACTCATACTGTTCAAGAATTAAAAACAAAATTTAACAATGCGAAATCAAAATATGATTATGTTTATATTGTATGCCAAGCATCAAACAAAAAAGAAGTAGCTAGAGCCGTAGAACCTGATGCTAAAATTTTATTTACAAACGCAACACATAACATGTGCACGCGAGGACACCGATTTAAATATTTTATTGAAAGAATTATCTCTGGATATAGTATTGAAAACTGTCCTATTGAGGATAATCTGTAACCACAAGCAATAGCTGAATTTCTACTTTTTTTATTTTTATCTGCGCAGCAGACCACGAAAATTTAGCGCACTCAGTAGAGGATGTCCAGTAACACGAAGTTTATTAAAAAAATAACACTGTTTTCAAGGTGTAAAATTTTTTACAATATTTTGAAGTCAATTTCTAACTCGATCTTCTGGGAACTCAAAACTTTTCGGTTTGGATGAATCCAAAGTTTTATATACATTAAGTGAGTATTAGTATATAGCAAGAAATAATAGGAGCTGAAACATAGTGCAAGATTTTACTAAATCCTGGAATGAACTTAACGATGACGAAAAAGCAGAATGGGAAAAAGCTTGCAAAAAGAAAGCAATCAAATCCTGGAAAACTCACTGCAAAAAATTCAATTACGTTTTTGATGAAAAAATCGTAACCTGGAACTCTGAATTCGAATGGGAAAATAAACACAGTAAAGCAAAATGGAATGCTTACATCGAGAGCAACTTAACACCTGAACAAAAGGAACTTCTGGCACTCAAGAAAACTGAAAAAAAGCTTAAAGCTGAACTAAAAGCTGCAAAAAAGGAACTTGCGGCAATCCTCAATTAAATTTTTTACAGTAACTCTTATATACAGTAAACGCATAGTACAAGTAACTAAGTTAGTACGGAGTTGATCAAGTATGAGCATAATAATAATAAATGGTAAAAGGATGTCAGTTTCTGGAAGCAATATAAGCATTTCAAATAACAAAGTCTGTGTGGACGGTAAACTTGTGATAGATGAAGTGGCGACTGAACCTGTAAAGTTGATTGTAGAAGGGGATCTATTTAAGGTTAAATCAGAAGGCCCTGTAGAAGTTACAGGCGACGTTAAAGGCGACATAAGCGCTGCTGGGTCAGTGCACTGTAATGATGTTTCGGGAAACCTAACCGCTATGGGAAGTGTTCACTGCGGGAACGTTGGAGGAAATGCTACAGCAATGGGATCCATGCGCAGGAGTTGATCAAATAGACAAAATGAACCAACTGCTGTCAGGGCCTCACCAGATAGACCCTAAAATAAGAAAAGTATACGGGATTGATTGGGATGAAACACATATAAGAATCGATCACGGCAACATAGTAATTCCAAGAACAAGACTGCAAAAGATAGCTTCAAATGATATTGAGTACATATTTTGGATGTATTCAGCTAAAGTCAGAATAAACAAAGTTGAAAGAAATATCCAGGTGGTTTTTTTACCATGAAGTGCAAAGATTGTCCAGGATTAAAACTTGATGGGTTTTGGCACTGCCTGCTAGTGTTTCCATTTAAACCGGCGCAGCTAGTAGACA
>JALNXZ010000160.1 GCA_023230125.1 Bacteroidales bacterium
ATTTGGGTGTGGTCGAGATTATGGGTGAACTGACACAGGACCAGCACGATCAGTTGAAGACGAACCTTCTTAAGTCAGGTTTGGAATTGCTGGACAATAAAAAAGCCATACTGATTGAGAAAATCATCAATGTGATTGTCGAAATGATTCACTATTCGGAAGAGGTTCCAAAAGTGAATTACTCTGATTTTATCAGTGAAAAATTGGATTACGATTATACCTACCTTTCCAATATTTTTTCAGAAGTAAAAGGGATTACGATTCAGCAATTCATCATTATCCATAAAATTGAAAGGGTAAAAGAACTATTGCTATATGATGAACTGAACCTTTCTGAAATTTCCTACAAACTGAACTACAGCAGTGTTGCTCATTTATCCAATCAATTTAAGAAGGTGACAGGCCTGACTCCTTCATACTACAAGAAACTGAAGAAAAAGCGGATGGCCAATCTAGAAAACGTTTGATTCTGAATTGTTTTTAAAAATTCCAAAAATTTTATAGCATTCAGCAAAAATGTGTGAATGATGTAACTTATTTCCAAAGATGTGTAAAACATTCCGTGAATAAGTTTCTCAACTTTATACAGTATAATGTTGTGCAAAATAATGTTATAATAACATTAATATAATCAAAATATAAAGTCTTATTTAATACTTTGAAACTGTACATCAAATATATGGTCAGTGCTCGCTGTAAAATGGCGGTGAAAGATGCGTTGAAGAATCTTGGGCTTCATTATGTGGTCGTTGATTTGGGAGAGGTTGATATTATGGAAGATCTGTCGGTAATGCAACATGAACAGCTGAAAATCAATTTGAATGATTCAGGACTTGAATTGATGGAAGATAAAAGAGGCGTCTTGATTGAAAAGATAAAAATTTGCATTATTAAGATGGTCCAGGATTCGGACGGGATATCAAAAGTCAACTTGCCGGATTTTCTGAATGAAAAATTTGGTAGGGATTACACGTACATGGCCAATTTATTTTCGGAAGTACAAGGCATTACTATCGGACAATTCCTGATTTCTCAAAAAATTGAACAGATCAAGGAACTGATCATATATAGTGAATTAAACTTGACGGAAATAGCCTGGAAAATGAATTATAGTAGTGTGGCTCATCTATCCAATCAATTTAAGAAAGTGACAGGGTTTACACCTTCATATTATAAACGACTAAAAAATTTCAGGCAGGAATTAATCCAATAATAAAAAAAATGAGCATTATAAACAAACATGAATCTCAGTACGCCAGAAGTTTGATTGAAGCAAGCCTTGATCCTTTGGTCACCATCAATACCAAAGGAAAAATAACGGATATGAATGAAGCTTTGGCGAACGTTACAGGTCTGACGCGTGAACAGCTGACAAACACAGATTTCTTTGATTATTTCACGGAACCGCAAAAAGCCAGGGAGGTTTATCAAGAAGTCTTTGCAAATGGATCTGTTGCAGACTCTCCGCTTACGCTTCGGCATGGCAAAGGTAAACTGACGGATGTCTTGTTCAATGGTTCTGTATATAAGGATAACAGAGGAAATGTACTTGGAGTGGTGGTCGTTGCGAGGGATGTAACGGATCAGAAAAGGATAGCTACGGAATTGAATGAAGCAAAAATTTCAGCAGAGAAAGCGACCAAGGTGGCTGAAGAAGCACAAATAAAAGCAGAAGATGCCGCAAAAATAGCAGAAAGAGCTACCAAGATAGCAGAAGATGCTGTTAAAGCCAAGCAACAATTCTTGTCAAACATGAGCCATGAGATTCGTACGCCCATGAATGCCATCATCGGTTTTACCAAAGTGTTGCTGAAAACAGAACTGACCGCCAGGCAAAAAGAATACCTGACTGCCATTAAAATGAGTGGAGATGCACTGATTGTGCTTATCAACGATATCCTTGACCTGGCAAAGGTGGATGCCGGAAAAATGACCTTTGAGCAAATACCTTTCAATATGTCTTTATCCATTTTGGCCATGCTTCATTTATTTGAAACAAAGATTCAGGAAAAGAATTTAAAGCTGGTTAAGGAATATGATGATCAAATTCCAGAAGTGTTGGTTGGTGATCCTGTGCGTCTGCATCAAATAATTCTAAATCTTGTGAGTAATGCGGTAAAATTCACCTCAAATGGAAGCATAACCGTAAGCGTTCATCTTTTGTCTGAAGACGAGGAAAAAGTAACCATTGAATTTGCCGTGACGGATACCGGAATAGGAATATCTGAAAATAAACTGGATAATATCTTTGAGAATTTTCAGCAGGCCACCAGCGGTACATCCAGGTTGTACGGTGGAACAGGCCTGGGGCTTGCCATTGTAAAACAGTTGGTGGAACCGCAGGGTGGAAGCATTCATGTAAAAAGTAAAGTCAATGAGGGCTCTACTTTCAGTTTTACCTTAAGCTTTCAAAAAACGAATGCTGAAGCAGAATCAGAGATGGAAATTGTGGAATTGGATACGGCAATTAAAAATATCAAAGTATTGGTTGCAGAAGATATCGCACTCAATCAATTGCTAATGAAGACCATACTGGACGATTTCGGATTTGAGCGCGATATCGCCGACAATGGGAAAATAGCGATTGAAAAACTTCAGACCACACCATACGATATCATTTTAATGGATTTACAAATGCCGGAAATGAATGGGTTTGAAGCGACAGATTATATCCGTAACACGATGAACTCTAAAATTCCCATCATTGCTTTAACAGCCGATGTAACCACTGTAGACCTGGCAAGATGTAAAGCAGTCGGAATGAATGATTACATTGCCAAGCCAGTAGATGAGAGATTGTTGTATAGTAAAATTATAGGTTTGATAAAAAAGCCGATTCTTTTTAACGGACGTCAGGAGCGTGTAAAAGATCAAAGTGAGCGGACAAAATGCATTGACATGGATTATTTGGCGCGACGCACAAAATCAAATCCGGTATTGATGATGGAAATGATTTCACTTTATCTGAAGCAAACACCACCATTAATTTGTGCGATGAAACAGGGACTGCATGATAAAGATTGGAATTCATTGTATTCGGCTGTACATAAGATGATTCCTTCCTTTTCAATAATGGGCATTAGTCCGGATTTTGAAAACATGGCAAAGAAAGTTCAGGAATTTGCGAGCACACAGAAACAGGCAGAGGGTATACCAGATATGGTCTTACAGTTGGAAAACATTTGTGTGCAGGCTTGTGAAGAGTTGGAAGAAGAATTCAACGCAATAAAAAATACCACCTTATGAAACGAGCCCATGATCTATCGCTCACACAAGTGGACAATTATTAACGAGTTGCATCGAATACTTAAAAGTTAAAATTAAAAAATAATGAGATGAAAAATGAACAGAAAACGAAGATTTTCCTGGTCGATGACGATGCTCTTTTTTTAAAAGTTCTAGCTCTTGATTTTCTTCAGCAGGCTGACTTTGAGATTGAAACGTTTGCAACCGGTGAACTTTGCATCGAAAACTTATCTCATACTCCGGATGTCATTATTTTGGACTATCTTCTTGACGGTCTAGAAAAAGATGTCATGAATGGAATAGAAACACTGGACAAGATTAAAGCATTCAATAAGGATCTCCCTGTGATCATGCTTTCTTCACAGGACAAGATCGATGTGGCTGTTAGCTGCATGCATCACAAGGCATTTGATTATGTGGTGAAAAGCGAGACTGCCTTTTTGCGTTTACAAAAAGCCATCAAAGCCATCTTTAGTCTTCAAAAGCTTGAGAAACAGTTGAATTGGTATATGGAGCGGATGTAATCTATCACGGTTATAAAAGTTGAAGTTTAGCCAAAACAGTCAAATCGATAGTAAACATGTGAAATATGTAAGTTTATCTCTTGATTGTGTAACAGAACAGTGGTTGTATCTAACCACCTTTGTTGCATCATTCTTAAATCCTTATTATTATGATGTTGCAAGTTATAGTAACAGGTCAGATGAGAGATTTATATAAATAAATTAATAAGACGAAAATGAAAAAATTAACTTTAATGATTGCCGTTGCAACCTTAATGACTGGCAATAGTTTTGCACAGAGCAGTGGTGACGATATCCGCGAAAAGATTTCTGTCGGTTTAAAAGTAGGAGCCAATTATTCCAATGTATATGATTCGGAAGGCGAGCAATTCAATGCGGATCCAAAATTCGGTTTAGCCACCGGTGTTTTTGTAGCAATACCTATTGGTAAGTATTTAGGTGTTCAACCTGAACTTTTATTTTCACAGAAGGGATTTCAGGGATCGGGTTCCGTCCTCGGCAGTGAATATGACTTCACCCGTACGACTACTTTTATTGATGTGCCCCTTTTGTTTGCCTTCAAACCGGTTTCCATGATTACCATATTGGCCGGTCCTCAATATTCTTACCTGATCAAAGAAAAGTATGTATTTAATAGTGCAATTGTAAATATTGACCAACA
>JALNXZ010000161.1 GCA_023230125.1 Bacteroidales bacterium
GGGGATTCCAGGATTCGCAAATTGGTTGGATAGGTATGGGTATTATATCCCCGGCAGAACGTTTTATTCGTTTTGACGATCAACCTGCGGAACATCGAGTTGTGTTACGTTGTGAACCAGGTGTACCAATGGTTTATTATCTCCGTGCCGATTGGTTGAGGGGCCATCAGTTCAGCTGTTGCCCGTCAGCACAAGATTGGTTTGATGTCCTTAAAAAGACAGCCATCCAATTGAATGAGAAGCAATAGACTTAAAATGAAATGATTCTAATTTAAACCGTAAATTGATTTAACATCATTAAGGATAAGCAGTTTTTTTATTCAAAACGACTTATCCTTAATGATTATAAGAAAATATACCATGAAATCAATCTCCATTTTAATTTTAATTTCTTTAATGACCCTATTTTCATATGGTCAGAATAATTCTCAAGTCAGAGAATATCAAAAAGAATATACAACTTACCCGTATTCAGATGCAAATCCTCTGCCTGTATTTGGAAAAAATTATCCATATTTTAAATATGAAGGATTTAAAATAACATCTGAAAATAAAGTCTGGAAAATAGTTGAACTTGAAAATGACTTTTTAAAAATCCAGATTTTTCCTGAAATCGGAGGTAAAATTTGGTCCGTGATTGATAAGATATCTGGGAAGGAGATGTTTTATGGGAATGAGGTGGTAAAATTCAGAGATGTAGCTTTAAGAGGTCCATGGACAAGTGGAGGCGTTGAATTTAATTATGGAGTGATCGGACATTCGCCGGCATGTTCTTTCCCGGTTGATTATTTGACTCGCACCAATCCCGATGGAAGTGCTAGTTGTATCATTGGCGTTTTAGACCTTTTGACCCGTACCTATTGGAATATTGAAATCAATCTCCCAAAAGATAAAGCATGGTTTACGACACGTTCGTTTTGGCATAACCGATCAGGAGCCTCACAGCCATATTACCATTGGATAAACACAGCAGTCAACACAAAAAAAGATCTCGAATATATTTATCCTGGTACGCATTTGATTAGTCATGAAGGCCTTTCCTTCTCTTGGCCCATGGATTCTGCTCTTAATAAGAATCTATCACGTTGGGAGGAAAATGATTTTTCTAAAGCAAAATCATATCATGTTGTAGGGACGCATAGTTCCTATTTTGGTGCCTACTGGAAAGATGATGATTATGGAGTTTTACACTATTCAAATCGAGATGAGAAATTAGGAAAGAAAATATGGATATGGGCTTTGTCTGACGAAGGAAAAATATGGGAGGATTTATTGACAGATAAAAATGGTCAATATACTGAACTTCAAAGTGGTAGATTGTTTAATCAAAACCTTGTGGCCAGTAGTTTGACACCATACAAACAGATAGACTTCATGCCATATGGTACCGATTCATGGACAGAATATTGGTTCCCATTTAGAGGGACTGGAGGTGTAAGCAATGTTACACCTTTAGGTGTAATTCACGTAGATAAAAAGGATCATTTAATGAATATCCAAATTTCGCCCCTTCAAACTGTTCAAGACACACTCAAAATATATGATTGTGCTGATAAATTGGTTTATCAAGAAAATGCAAAGTTTCAAATAGGTCAAGTTTTTGAATCAAAAATGAATGTGCCAAATGATCAAATAATTTCTAAAATCATTTTTGGCAATAACGTACTTTGGAGCAAAGATGATAATTCATTAAATCGTCCCGTAGAAACGATTAAAAACTTTAATTGGGATACTGCTTATGGAAAATATTTGCGTGGAAGAGATCTTATGGGATTTCGTTTATATGATAAGGCAGAATTGTTTATTCGAGAATCATTGACATTGGATCATGATTATATTCCATCATTGGTAGAAATGTCGAAACTATATTATTATCATATGAACTATGATTCTGCTTTTATATGTGCAAAGAAAGCACTTTCAATTGACACCTATGATGCTGCTGCTAATTATGAATATGGTCGTTCGGCCATGAAATTAAATCAATATTTTGATGCATTGGATGGGTTTGAAGTTGCTGCATTGACAGTACCTTATAGAAGTGCAGCCTATACTGAGATCAGCAAACTTTATATGCGCAAAAAAGATGATATGAAATCCTTGGAGTATGCAGAAAAAAGTTTGATAAATAATCAGTATAACATTGAAGGATTGCAGTTGTCTTATCTAGCATATATGTCGCTACAAAAGGACAAAGAAGCAGAAGTTGTTGCAAATCGGATACTCGAACTCGAACCGCTCAATCATTTTGTTCGTTTCGAACGATATATTAATAATCAGAATAAGAAATCATTATCAGAATTTCAGGAGAATATCAGAAATGAAATGCCCGTACAGACTTATCTTGAACTCGGAATCTGGTATTATACACTAAATATGATAGACAAAAGTCTGGCTGTTTTACAATTAGCACCTGAAAATGCAGAAGTGAATTATTGGTTGGCTTTTTTAGCAAATCAATCAGGCAATGATAAACAAGTTGATTCATTATTAAAGAAAGCTGTTTCGCAAGATGCTAATTTTATATTTCCGTTTAGGGAAGAGAGTGAAGATGTATTTAAATGGGCTATGCAACAGCAATCTAATTGGCAGCCTCGTTATTATTTAGCTCTATTAAACCGTTCGAGAAATAATGGGAAGATAGCTTATGAGTTATTGTCTTCTATAAATGATGAAGTAAAATTCGCACCATTATATTCATTCCGGGCAGAATTGAATAAAGATGTCTTATCTCAAGAGAAGGATCTGGAAATTGCAGCTTCATTATCTCAGAGCGATTGGCGTTACACGCATAAATTGACGCATTTTTACTTAATTCATAACAATAATAAAAAAGCGTTGGAAGTTGTTGCCTCTTTTTATAAAAAGAATAAAAGCAATTTTCCTATAGGTTTAATATATACAAGAGCCTTGTTAAAGAACAAAGAATACACCACGGCAGAAAAAGTATTGAATCAAATTTTTATATTACCTTCCGAAGGTTATCCTGACGGACGATTATTATATCGAGAAACAAAATTATTGTTAGCTGCTGAAGCACTTTTAAAAGGCAATACTACGAATGCACAAAAAAAGATATCCGAAGCTAAGTTGTGGCCACGGAACTTGGGTGTTGGAAAGCCATTTGAAGAAACTATTGATTTACGAATAGAAAATTGGTTGGAAGCTTTGATTGCTCAAAAAACAAATAAATCTGACACAAAAGAGGCATATCTGAAGAAAGTCGCTTATGCTGAAAGAAGCAAAGAATCAATGGATTATCTTTTACAAGCGTTGGCATTCTATCAATTGGGCGAGAAGCAGCATGCAGATGAAATGTTTTTTTCATGGCTATCTGTACAGAAAGATTCAAATATTAAAGATTGGGGAAATAAATTTTATCTTGCTAATAAAAATAAAGAGTATCCTTTTGATTATGAGCAAACCATAAAAATAATCGAATCAATTGCTGCATTGGAATATGTAGGAATGTTTTAGAGAGACCTTAAATCCCCTTTTAGGGCATATTATCTTTTTTCAAATGAATTACAATAAACTAAGCTTATGAAAAAACTTCATTTTTTATTATTTTCATTATGTTTTGCCATTCTTCCATTCTCTGAATTGCAGGCGCAAGCTGTAAAAAAAGTTCAGAATCCGGCAGACATGTCCGTCGTATATGTGGAAAGGCTTCCAAAGCCCATTCCTAGTCCTTCTGAAATAAATAAGGGCTTTATTGCCTATGCAAGTCATTCTTTGAAAATGTCATTTGAATATTCCAGACCGGATTCGACCAGACTTTCAAAGATAGATGCATTTGCTGCACAGGGTGAGATAATTCCAATAACATTTTGTGTATATGCTTTACGCGATATTGATGGTTTGAGTATTGAACTCTCCAATCTTAAAAAAAGTAATGGAACAGTCATTCCTTCAGAAAATATGACTCCTAATATTGTTAAGTATCTGACTAAGAGGTTTATGTATCAAAAAAAGGAAAACCTGGTTAATGCTCCTACCTATATTACTTCATTGGAAAGTCCCGTTTCCATTTCTGCCGATAGAAATGAAAAATTTTGGATTAACTTCAAGTCTCCTGAAAATGCCAAACCCGGTGTTTATACGGGAACGATTACCATTCGTACGAAGGATGCTTCTCAAAAAATCACTTTGAATATACGGATTCTTCCTTTTAAATTGCCAGAACCCAAAGGCATAATGTATGGAATGTATTATTCCAATTATGGACAAGTATTTGGTAGTCTTAAGACTGTTGATGCAATGAGAGCTCAAGTTCGTCATGATTTGGCAGATATGAGAGGACACGGCATGAATTCAATAGGTTTATGTAATGGAGTAGAGCCGAGCAGCTATACTGTTACTGATGACGGAAAGGTGAAATTTAATTTCCAAGGGAATACGCTTTTTGAGTTAGTGATGGAT
>JALNXZ010000007.1 GCA_023230125.1 Bacteroidales bacterium
GAAGTATTGACAGACGTCTTACGAAACACTTTGATGATCACTTGTTTTGTTATTGTGATCATGCTTTTCATTGAATTGCTTAATTTGTTTACGCAAGGAAACTGGAGTAAATGCCTTGGGAAATATGAACCGCTACAAGTCATCATAGCGACAGTCCTGGCATTGATACCGGGCTGTTTCGGCGGATTTGCAGTGGTGGGGATGTGGACACACGGAGCCATCAGTTTCGGAGCATTGGTGGCAGCTATGATCAGTTGTGTGGGTGATGAGGCTTTCGTCATGTTGGTACAGATGCCGCAAAAAGCTTTTCTTCTTTTCGGTATTCTTCTGGTCATTGGCTTTATAGTAGGTATTACCATTGACAAACTAGGTATAAAAGTGGCCCGCCCGAAAGATATGGACCGACATTTGGTGGTTCACGAATATGAGCAAATGGGTTTTCACGATTTATTCGGGAACTGGAAATCAAATTTCAAACAACTGTCTTTTACCAGAGTGCTTTTGATTACCGGACTTCTTCTCTTCATTTACGGTATGGCAACCGGTTTTTTTGAACATGAACATCATGTTGAAAATGAGAATGTTGCAAATGTCGTAGCACAACGCAGTTTTAGTTTACCATTGGAAGAAGCCTGGTTCAACAATATTTTCCTGATTCTGGCCATCATTGTGCTTGTCATCTTTGTTTTTGTAAATGATCACTTTTTGGAAGAGCATCTTTGGCATCATATCATCCGGCAACACGTTCCGAAGATATTCCTATGGACATTTGCGGCATTGTTGCTGATACATTTACTGATGAATTCCGTCGATATGACAGCTTGGGTGGAAAAAAATCAGCTATGGGTTTTGCTTTTTGCAGTCCTGATTGGCATCATTCCGGAATCAGGCCCTCATTTGGTCTTTATTTCACTCTTTTTGGGAGGAACCATTCCGTTCAGCATTCTAATGGCTAATTCCATCACACAGGATGGACATTCGACACTACCTTTACTGGCAGAGTCTAAACGTGGATTTCTTGTTGTAAAGTCAATCAATGTTGTAATCGGTCTTGTTGTCGGTTTGGCCGGCTATTGGCTGAATTTTTAATGAATCTAATTCCTTAATTAATATATAAAATGATGCTTAAAAAAGTTATTTCTACCAAAAATGCTCCGGCAGCCATTGGCCCATATAGCCAGGCAATAGAAGTGTCCAACATGATTTTTGTTTCCGGTCAGATTCCCGTGAATCCGGAAACAGGAATGATAGACTCAGAGGACATTACAGGACAAACGATGCAATCTTTTAGCAATCTTAAGGCTGTTTTGGCTGAAGCCGGTTGTTCCATCGAAAATGTTGTCAAAACGACAGTCTTTTTAGCGGATATGAGTCTTTTTGAAGGGATGAACGAAGTGTATAAGAAACAATTCACCGGAGATTTTCCTGCCAGATCGGCAGTTGCGGTAAAAGCTTTACCAAAAGGTTCACTTGTTGAGATTGAAGCAATTGCTTTCAAGTAATTGCTTCAATTTACTTATGTTCAATACGTAATGCTATTAGGCTTTGCCTAAATATTTTCAGACCATTTGAAAATAATTTGATAGCAGCTTTGATTTTATCCGATCCTGATTTGAAAATCTTCAGGTTCTTTGTCATTTTTTATTTCTGTTGTTGTCAAGGTATTTTCAAATGGTTTTTCTTTTCTGACCGCTCTCTTTTCAAGTAGTACTACATTCTCTACATGTTGCGTGTGTGGAAACATATCAACAGGTTGAACTTTGGTGACCTGATAATCAAAATCCAGCAAAGCCAGGTCACGAGCCTGTGTTGCAGGGTTGCAACTTACATAGACAATACGTTCCGGCCCGGCATTGATGATGGTATTCACAACATCAGCGTGCATTCCTGTTCTGGGAGGATCCGTGATAATGACATCCGGGCGTCCGTAAGTGTCAATGAAACTGTTGTTGAGAACATCTTTCATGTCTCCGGAAAAGAACTGAGTGTTGTTCAAACCATTCAGCTCCGCATTGACTTTGGCATCTTCAATTGCCTCAGGAACTGATTCCACACCGATCACTGCTTTACAGAAGCGAGCTAGAAACAAAGCTATTGTTCCGGTGCCGGTGTAGAGGTCATATACCAGCTCATTGCCTTTTAAGCCCGCAAAGGAGCGTGCTACCTGATATAATACATAAGCTTGTTCTGAATTGGTTTGATAAAAGGATTTCGGGCCGATTTTGAATTTCAGACCTTCCATTCCTTCGAAAATATGGTCGCGGCCTTTGAAGACATGGATTTCTTGATCGCCAATAGTATCATTGGCTTTTTCATTGATGATGTATATCAAAGAGGTGATTTCCGGAAAATTTGATGATACATGTTGGAGTAATGATGCAATCTTTTCTGGTTTTTCCCGAAAAAAGACGACTATCAGCATGACTTCTCCGGTAGAAGCTGTTCTGACAATCAGATTGCGCATCAACCCTTCCTGATTTTTCAGGTTGAAGAATTCATAGTTGTTTTCAAGACAAAAAGACCTGATGGATAAGCGGATACGGTTTGATATGTCATCCTGTAGCCAACATTTCTCTATATCAAGCACCTTGTCAAACATTCCAGGAATATGAAATCCAAGAGCGTTCATCGACTCAAAGGATGCACCAGATGCCACTTCTTCATAAGTCATCCAACGTTTGTCGGAGAAGGTGAATTCCAATTTGTTGCGATAAAATTTGGTCTTTTTGGATCCCATGATGGGATAAAAACCCTCATGGGGGTAAATACTATTTTCAACAGGTTTTTCTATATGATCCGGAAGATCAATCTTCCCAATACGAGTCAGTGCGTCATAAACTTGTTTTTGTTTGAAATTGATTTGTGCCTGATAGGGGAGTTGTTGCCATTTGCAGCCGCCACAAACACCAAAGTGATCACAAAAAGGTTTTTCCCGATCCTTGGAATATTCGTGAAACCTGACAACTCTACCTTCAGCATATTTGTGTTTTTTACGCGTCAACTGAATGTCAACCACATCACCGGGAGCAACATAAGGTACAAAAACGACCATGTCGTTTACCCGTGCCAAGGCTTTGCCTTCAGCAGCCACGTCAGTTATTTTCACTGCCTCAAGTATAGGAAGCATTTTTTTATTTCTTGCCAAAATGATAGAATTTTAAGTTTTAAAATCTGTTTGATATAACAGATCAATTCGATTGAGCATACAAAAGTACTGATTTGTACCCAAAGTTCTTTTATGATTGTACAACAGCTATAAATTTTACTTGAATTTAAGTTTGGTTGTTAACAAAAATTTCTATTTTTGTCTGTATAATCAGAAAGAGATAGAGTTTATTCATTTTTAACCTTAATAATTAGAATGACAACTAAAAGAGTGTACACCTTTGGTAATGGTAAAGCCGAAGGAAAAGCTTCCATGAAGAATCTACTTGGCGGAAAGGGTGCCAACCTGGCTGAAATGAATTTAATAGGCGTTCCGGTACCTCCAGGATTCACTATTACAACAGATGTATGTTCAGAATATTTTGAATTAGGTAAAGACAATGTGGTTTCTTTGCTGAAGTCGGATATTGAAGCAGCAATTAAAGGTGTGGAAACCTTGATGAATTCAAAATTTGGAGATGTTGAAAATCCTTTGTTGGTATCTGTTCGTTCAGGTGCCCGTGCATCTATGCCAGGCATGATGGATACTATTCTCAATTTAGGGTTGAATGATCATGTTGTTGAAGGTTTGATCCGTAAAACCGGAAATGCCCGTTTTGTTTGGGACTCCTATCGACGTTTTGTACAGATGTACGGAGATGTTGTATTAGGCATGAAACCTACTAATAAAAATGATATTGATCCATTTGAAAAGATCATCGAACATATCAAAAAAGAAAAAGGTATCAAACTTGATACAGAATTATCAGTCGAAGATTTAAAAAAATTAGTGACCCTTTTTAAAGTAGCTGTAAAAAACCAAACAGGAAGAGATTTTCCCGAAAAATCATACGATCAGTTATGGGGTGCCATTTGTGCCGTATTTGACAGTTGGATGAACGATAGAGCCATCTTATATCGCAAGATGGAAGGTATTCCTGCCGAATGGGGTACAGCCGTAACAGTTCAAGCCATGGTATTTGGTAATATGGGAGATACTTCTGCCACTGGAGTCTGCTTCTCTCGTGACGCTGCTACCGGTGAGGACATTTTTATTGGTGAATATCTCATCAATGCACAGGGTGAAGATGTTGTGGCCGGTATCCGTACGCCTCAACAGATTACAAAAGAAGGATCGCAACGATGGGCTAAATTGGCAGGTATCAGCGAAAAAGATCGTTTTGAAAAATATCCTTCCATGGAAGAAGCCATGCCGAAGATTTATAAAGAACTGAATTCCATTCAGGAAAAGTTGGAAAATCATTATAAAGACATGCAGGACATGGAATTCACCGTACAGGAAGGAAAACTATGGTTCTTGCAGACTCGTAATGGTAAACGTACAGGTTCGGCCATGGTTAAGATTGCCATAGATATGTTGCACCAAGGTTTTATTGATGAAAAGACAGCTGTCTTGCGTGTGGAACCCAATAAACTGGATGAATTGCTTCACCCGGTATTCGATAAGAAGGCAATTAAGAATGCAAAGATTATTACTAAAGGTTTGGCCGCTTCACCTGGAGCAGCATCCGGTCGCATCGTATTTAATGCTGACGATGCTGCCGAATGGGCAAGAAGAGGTGAAAAAGTGATAATGGTCCGTATTGAGACATCTCCTGAAGACTTAGCAGGTATGGCTGCAGCTCGTGGCATCCTTACAGCCCGTGGTGGTATGACTTCCCACGCTGCCGTTGTGGCTCGTGGTATGGGTAAATGTTGTGTTTCGGGTGCAGGCAGTCTGAGAATTGATTATGCAATCAAAGCCATGGAAGTTGGTGATATGGTCTTACATGAAGGAGATTATATTTCCTTAGATGGTTCAACAGGTGACGTATATTTTGGTTCAGTTGCTACCAAAGAAGCCGAAGTGGATGCTGATTTTGCTGAATTGATGGCTTTGGCTAATAAGTTTACGCGTATGACTGTCAGAACGAATGCTGATACACCCCATGATGCTGAAGTTGCCCGCAAGTTCGGTGCTACTGGTATCGGCCTTTGCCGTACGGAACATATGTTCTTTGAAGGCGAAAAAATCAAGGCTATGCGTGAAATGATTCTATCTGAAAATGTAGCAGGTAGACGCAAAGCTTTGGAAAAGATATTGCCATATCAGAAAGCTGACTTTAAAGGTATTTTCAAGACTATGCATGATTTTCCTGTTACTGTACGTTTACTGGATCCACCTTTGCATGAATTTGTTCCTCATGAAGAAAGAGAACAGGCCGAATTGGCAAAGACCATGGGTATTTCCTTAAGGACTATCCAACAACGTATAGACGCTTTGCATGAAGCAAATCCAATGTTGGGTCACCGTGGTTGCCGTTTGGGCAATACCTATCCTGAAATTACCGAAATGCAAACACGTGCCATTCTTGGTGCTTCGTTGGAATTGCAGGCAGAAGGTATTGTAGCTATTCCAGAAATCATGGTTCCGCTTACCGGTATACTTTATGAATTTCTCGAACAGGAAAAAGTGATCCGTAAGACCGCAGAAGATTTGTTTGCAGAAACAGGCCGCCGTATTGATTTCAAGATTGGCACCATGATTGAAATTCCGCGTGCAGCTCTTACAGCCGACCGTATTGCCACTTCGGCTGAATTCTTCTCTTTCGGAACCAATGACCTTACTCAGATGACTTTCGGGTACAGCCGTGATGACGTGGCAAGCTTCCTCCCGACCTATCTTGAAAAGAAAATCTTGAAAGTGGATCCTTTTCAAGTTCTCGATCAGAAAGGAGTAGGTCAACTGATCAGGATGGCTACCGAAAAAGGCCGCTCCATCCGTCCGGACTTGAAGTGTGGTATTTGTGGTGAACATGGTGGTGAACCATCATCCGTTGAATTTTGTCATCGTGTCGGGTTGAACTATGTCAGCTGTTCTCCATTTCGTGTACCCATCGCTCGCTTGGCCGCAGCACAGGCTGCGTTGCGTTGATATAAAACAATAAACAAAAAGATGGTGAACCCAGAAATGGGTTCACCGTCTGCTTTTTTCTACAAAAACCTTAAACAGCTTAAAACCATACCAAAAACTTGCAAGTTTGCTCTATTTTATTTAATATCGCAATACATTCTATTTAAATAAATCTTATCATTTTGAAAACCAAAGATTTTGTTCAAAAAATCCAGCATAATTTGACGGTAAATCCGGAAAGGTCAGCTGAGCTTGTGGAACTTACAACATCCATTATTTCCAGGATTTTAGGTGATGGAGACGCTCTTGCTATAAAAGGTTTTGGCACTTTTGAAGTGAAGAAAAAAGAAGAACGTGTTTCAATCAATCCGGCTACAGGAAATCGTTGGATGATTCCTCCAAAATTGGTTCCAGGTTTTAAGCCGGGAACAACATTGAAGGAAAAATTAAAAACCTATTCCGGCCATGAACAATAAACTGTTATTTCAAAATTTGACGGATCAACTTTCCCAATCAGGGAAATTGAAGAAAAAAGATGCAGAAGAATTCTTAAGAGCATTTTTCAAGGTCATTGAAGATTCACTTTTTGAGGGTGAAACAGTAAAAATTCAAGGATTAGGAACGTTTAAGCTATTGAAGGTCGAATCCCGTAAAAGTGTGAATGTTTCAACGGGCGAAGAATTCGAAATCAAAGAACATTACAAGATCTCATATTCTCCTGATAATACCCTGAAGAAGATTGTAAATGAGCCTTTATCTTACTTGGAACCCGTCGAACTGGATGGACCCTCTGCGAAAAAAGAACCTACCGTGCGAAATAGTCGCGTGGAAAAGAACAGATCTGATGATGAAAATGATGTCATAGATGCAAAAGAAAAAGAAGAAAAATTTAAAATAGGGACTGTTAAACCAAGTGAAACACAACATAAAATTATGCCACAAAACAAAAGCGACTTAAGAACATCAAACAAAGAGCAAAAAAATGGAACGCGACAATCCGTGAATGGATCTAGAAAAAGATCAGGAAGACCGGTTGAATCCAAGAATTCAGGTAGTTTTTTTCGGGTATTCCTAATTTTGATTGTGCTGGCATTGGCAGCATGGGCTATTCTGTCCAATTATTCTGCTAAAAAAGAAAATGACCATAAACTAAAAGAACTAGCTATCATTGATGCTGACACTTCATTTGAAGATACTCCGCTTGAAGAATTTGAAACCGTTATTCAAGATTCTTTAAAACTCGAAGCTGAAATTGCTGCAAAGATAGAATCTTTAGCAGTAGTGGAAAAAAACGGCGGTGTCAAAAATTTGGCATCAAAACCAACATCGGTTGCCACAATCAAACCAAAAGTGACAACCAAAGGTAGCATAAGTGAATCTGAATCGGATTTTCCAGCCTATGTCAAACTTAAACAAGGAGAGATGCTTACCGTTCTGTCCTTGAAATATTATGGACACAAAGCCTTTTGGGTATACATCTATGCAGCCAATATGGATGTCATTAAAGATCCGAACCACATCCCACTCGGAACAAGAATCAAAATTCCAAAACCGAATAGCTCCGTTATCAATGCCAATGACCCGGATTGTATAGCAAAAGCAAAGGCTCTTCAGACCAAAATATTGTCAAGAAAAGAATAACCACTTTTACCATTATTTATGATCCCTGTTCAATCATTACCAAATAATGCAATGAAAGGGAAAAATTCAACTTTATTAGGATAGGCTTAATTTTTTTTAACGGGATAAACTGTTAAATGAAGCCTATCCTGTTTACTTTTGCATATTCTGTAAAAAAAGAATCGTTTTACTTAAATATTTATAATCATATGAGTCAAACCGTAGACATTCGGGAATTGAATGAGCTGATTGAGAAAAAAAGCGCGTTCGTAGATTCGATAAACTTTGGCATGGACAAGGTTATCGTTGGACAAAAACACTTGGTTGAGTCTTTATTAATTGGCTTGCTTTCAGATGGCCATATTTTGTTGGAAGGTGTTCCTGGATTGGCAAAGACCTTGGCTATCAAGAGCCTGGCTTCGTTGATTGATGCCAAATACAGCAGAATCCAGTTTACTCCCGATTTATTGCCGGCCGATGTAATTGGAACCATGATTTATAGTCAGAAAAAAGAAGAGTTCGCAGTAAAGAAAGGCCCGATTTTTGCGAATTTTATACTTGCTGATGAAATCAACCGTGCTCCGGCTAAAGTACAAAGTGCATTGCTTGAAGCCATGCAGGAACGTCAAGTTACAATCAGTGACAAAACCTATGAATTGGATGCTCCATTTCTTGTGATGGCCACGCAAAACCCCATTGAACAGGAAGGTACATATCCGCTCCCTGAAGCTCAGGTAGACCGTTTCATGCTAAAGGTGGTCATTGGCTATCCCAAAAAAGAAGAAGAAGTTTTGATCATTCGTCAAAATATCGGTGAAAAGATGCCTCCGATCAAACCAGTACTTAAGGGTGAAGATATTCTTGAAGCACGTAATGTGGTTCGTCAAGTTTATATGGACGAGAAAATTGAACGCTATATCATAGATATTGTGTTTGCCACCCGTTATCCTGAAGAATATGGATTGAAAGACCTGAAAGGCATGATATCTTTTGGCGGTTCACCCCGTGCTTCCATCAATTTAGCTTTAGCAGCCCGCTCATTTGCTTTTATCAAACGCAGAGGTTATGTCATTCCTGAAGATGTTCGTGCCATTTGTCATGATGTGTTGCGTCATCGTATCGGTCTGAGCTATGAAGCAGAAGCAAACAACCTGACCAGCGAAGAAATCATCAGTGAAATATTAAATAAGGTAGAAGTACCCTAAATGGCCTGCATGGAAACAAGCGAATTATTAAAACGCGTACGGAAGATAGAAATCAAGACCAGGGGATTGTCTCAGAACATCTTCGCAGGGCAATATCACACGGCCTTTAAGGGTAGGGGTATGGCTTTTTCCGAAGTGAGGGAATATCAATACGGAGACGATATCCGAAGCATCGACTGGAACGTAACAGCTCGCTTTAATCACCCTTATGTCAAGATCTTCGAAGAAGAACGTGAATTGACCGTGATGTTACTGATTGATATTTCAGGGAGTCGTATGTTTGGTACTGATATTCAGCTTAAGAAAGACATGATGACTGAAATTGCAGCGACGCTCGCTTTTTCTGCCATTCAAAACAATGATAAGATCGGAGTCATTTTCTTTTCTGACAAGCTGGAAAAATTCATTCCACCCAAGAAAGGCAAAAAGCACATCCTTTACATCATTCGTGAATTGATTGATTTTGAACCGGAAAATACGAAAACGAATATTCCTGATGCCTTGCGCTATTTGACGAATGTTATTAAGAAACGCAGTACTGCATTTGTGATTTCAGATTTTATCGATGCAAAGGATTTCCAGACCGATTTGACCATCGCCAATCGCAGACACGATGTTGTGGCCATCCAGGTATATGACAAAAGAGAAACTGAGCTTCCTCCGGTAGGCCTTGTGCGTGTGAAGGATGCAGAGACAGGTGACGAACGCCTGGTCGATGCCTCTTCGAAAGCCGTACGCAAAATCTATCGAGATTGGTGGCTTCATCAACAGGGAATATTAAAGGATGCTTTCACAAAAAGTAATGTTGACTCAGTCTCAATATCAACAGATCAGGATTACGTACGTTCTCTGATGGGCCTATTTAACCTTAGAAATTGAATCGTTTGAAATACGAATATGTTTAATTATAAAAAAATTCTGGTTTTATTGGTGCTTAGTTCATGCCTGTTTCCTGTTATTGCACAGGAAATAAGTGTCAAGGCGACCATCGATTCCACCGTAATGTTCATTGGGCAGCAATCAAAGATGCATCTGGAAATCTCCGGACCTACTTCACTGCAATATACTTTCCCGACATTTCCGGGTGATACACTGGTTAACGGCATTGAAGTCTTGTCAATAGGGAAAGTGGATACTCTGGAAAATGAAAACAATTTGATTCATCTAAAGACGGATTACCTCATAACCTCGTTTGATTCGGGACTGTATTACATCCCCCCCGTCAAAATCATAGCAGGTCTTGATACTGTAGAGAGCAAATACATGGTGCTCAAGATCATGACCTATGATGTTGATACGGCAAAAGTTCAGATCTTTGATATTAAGGGTATCCAGAAACCACCGTTCGTCTTGGGCGATTATTTCTTACAGTTGCTGCTATTTCTCCTTATTTATGCCATTATACTTTTTGTTATATGGCTGATATTGAGAAGAAAATACGGTTTATCTAAAGCTGAAATTGAAGCAAGCAAACCTTTGTTACCGCCTTACGTCGTTGCCATTATGGAATTGGACAAACTTAAGTCAGAAAAGATTTGGAAGAGCGGTAAAAATAAGGAATATTACACTGCTTTGTCAGATATCCTGCGTAAATATATTCAAAGACGTTTCCAAATCAACGCTTTGGAAATGACTACAGATGAGATACTGGCTCTTTTTAAACGTGACAAGAATACACAATCCGTTTATCAAAATTTGCGTCAGATTCTTCAATTGGCTGATCTGGTAAAATTTGCCAAAACCAAACCACTTGAAAATGAAAATGAATTAAGCATCATGAATTCCTATTTATTTGTCAATCAAACAAAAATTGAGGAAGTTAAACCAATAGAGAATCAAATTGAGGGAATACAGGAAAATCAGCAAAAGGATGTTGAATCAGATCTGTCCAAAAAGGATGTTACTTCCCAAAATGATGAAATGAAAAAATATCAACCAAAATGATACTTGCAAATCCGTATTATCTCTATTTATTGCTGTTGATCATACCTGCTATTGTCTGGTATGTTCTAAAGCGGAAAAAACGTTATGCTACGCTTCAGGTATCGAACAGTTTTGCCTTTGAAGGACTTAAACCGTCCTGGAAAGATCGTTTGGAGCATGTGCCTTTCATTTTGAAAATGTTGGCATTTGTCATGATAGTTATTGCCTTGGCGCGTCCACAATCGACCAATAGCTGGCAGAATGTATCCACTGAAGGTATCGACATTGTTGTTACCCTCGATATATCCAGCAGTATGTTGGCCGAAGACTTGAAACCAAACCGTCTTGAGGCGGCCAAAAACGTAGCTTCCTCTTTTATTTCCGGAAGACCCAATGACAATATCGGTCTGGTGGTCTTTTCTGCTGAAAGCTTTACCCAATGTCCGTTGACAACAGACCATGCGGTGCTGCTGAACCTTTTCGGCGGCATTCAAAGCGGTATGATTGAAGATGGAACAGCTATCGGTTTGGGACTCGCCAATGCTGTAAATCGTATCAAAGATTCACAGGCCAAATCCAAAGTAATCATTTTGCTTACTGATGGATCAAACAATCGGGGAGACATTGATCCGATTACTGCTGCAGATATAGCAAAGACATTTGGTGTCAGGGTCTATACCATTGGTATCGGAACAAGAGGGAAGGCTCCTTATCCTTTTCAGACCGCCTATGGCATCCAATACCAAAACATAGATGTCGTCATTGATGAAGAACCTTTAAAGCAGATATCATCAATTACTGGCGGTAAATATTATCGTGCTACCAACAACAATAAGTTGAAGAGTATTTACGATGAAATTGATCAATTGGAAAAAACAAAGATGAAAGTGCACGAATACAGCAAGAAGAACGAGGAATACCGGGCATTTGGCATTGCCGCACTGATATTGCTCCTTCTGGAAATCTTTCTCAGAAATACCGTGTTGCGTCGTCTTCCATAATTGCTAAAAACCAGAACTATGTTTCGTTTTTCGAATCCCGAATATCTATATTTCCTTCTGCTGATCCCTACATTGGCATTGCTTTTCATTTTAGAAAACAGAAAGCAGAAAAAACGTCTGAAAGTCTACGGCGATCCGGACATTATCAGTCAGTTGATGCCTGATGTTTCACGTAGACGTCCCTGGCTGAAATTTATCCTGCAGTTGACGGCCATAACGGTGTGTATTTTTATGGTGTCAGGCCCGCAATTCGGTTCAAAATTGGAAAAAGTCCAAAAGAATGGTGCTGAAATGATGATAGCCCTGGATGTCTCCAATTCCATGATGGCTGAGGATATTACTCCAAATCGTTTGGAAAAATCAAAGCAAATACTCTCCAAATTGGTTGACAAACTGAGCAATGACAAAATTGGTCTGATTGTTTTTGCCGGAGAAGCATTCACTCAGTTGCCGATTACGAGCGACTATATATCTGCCAAGATGTTTATGAGCAGCATTAATCCGTCACTTGTATCTACACAGGGTACAGCCATAGGTGCAGCCATTGATTTATGTGTACGCTCCTTTCCCCAGAAAGGAAAAGCGGAGAGAGCCATCATCCTGATTACCGATGGTGAAAACTTTGAGGATAATGCAGTAGAACGTGCCAAGGAAGCATTGGCTCAGGGTATAAAAACGCATGTCATTGGCATGGGGCTTGACAAAGGTGCTCCCATACCCATTGCAAACAGCGATGAATTTCGTAAAGACAAGGATGGTAATGTGGTGATTACCAAATTGAATGAAAAAATGTGTCAGGATATAGCCGCTGCCGGTGGTGGTATTTATGTGCGTTCTGACAATACCAACAGTGCACTACGTATCATTACGACAGAACTTGACAAAATGAAAAAAGCCAACGTGGAATCATCCGTATATAGTGAATATGATGAACAATTTCAAGGTTTGGCATGGATTGTTTTAGTTCTGTTGTTCATTGATGTGTTCATTCTTGAACGAAAGAACAAACTCTTGCGCAACATCAAATTGTTTTAATCATGAGAATACTCAAATACATATTATCCGCATTTTTTATCCTTGGTTCATGGGGTGTTTCTGCTCAGAAAATGGAAAGAAAAAGTATCCGTCAAGGAAACAATCTTTACGAAAAGCAAAAATATACAGAAGCGGAGATAGCCTATAGAAAAGCTTTAGAAGTGAATCAAAAATCAAAAGAAGGTTCATACAACTTAGGGAATGCCCTTTACAGGCAGGAAAAAGGAAAAGAGGCATTGGAACAATATCAATTGTCTTTAAGTCAGCAGACCAACCCTTTAAAAAAAGCTGCTATTTTTCACAATACCGGTAATACTTTCATGCAAGCAAAGGATTACGGGAAAGCAGTTGATTCCTATAAATCATCCCTGAGATTTAACCCGAGTGATGATCAGACCCGTTATAATCTTGCCATGGCTCAGGCTCTTTTGAAGAAACAACAACAGAACCAAAAGAACAACAAAAATAAAGATCAGAATAAGGACCAGAAACAGGATCAACAAAAAAAGCAGCAACAGCAACAGCAAGATGATCAGGAAAAGAAGCAAAACAAACAACAACAGCAACAGCAGCAACAACAACAGGAGCAAGTTTCCAAAGAAAAAGCCAAACAGTTGCTTGACGCTTTAAGTCAAGATGAAAAAGATACACAGGAGAAGGTCAAGAAACTTCAAATGCAGAAAAGCAAGACAAAGAAAAGAGAAAAAGATTGGTGAAAAAACGTAACTTTGCATGCTTTAAATAAAGAGTAGTTTAGATAACTGATATACATATATAAGTTTTTATTTAAAATGAGGAACAAACTGGTACTGGTATTCGTTGGGATGTTGATCTGTTTTGGCAGCAAACTTTTTGCGGCAGATGTGACATTTACGGCCGAGGCTCCAAGAACGGTGGTCATGGGGCAAAATTTCAATCTTGTATATACGTCCAATGCAGAAGCCAAAGATTTACGGATTGCAGAATTAAATAATTTTGAAATTCTATCCGGACCATTCACTTCTACAATGAGCTCAACAAGCATCATCAATGGACAATATTCTTCTTCAACATCATATCGATTTACGTATGTCTTGTCTCCCAAGGAAACCGGGACTTTTACAATCTCATCTGCCACAGCAAATATCAGAAATAACAGATATACAAGCAATAGTCTGACTATTAAGGTTCTGCCTGAAGATCAACAATCAAGTGGAAGCAGCAATTCTTCGCAACGCTCATCTATAAGCAGCTCCTCCTCCTCACAAAGCGTGTCTTCAGACCAGATTTTTATTCGTGCCATCCCTTCTAAAACGAGGGTTCGCGAACAGGAAAGTCTGACTGTCACCTATAAGATTTACACAAAAGTGGACATCGCCGGATTCGAAAATCCCAAGTTTCCCGAATTTGTAGGATTCATGGCTCAGGAAATTGATCTTTCCAAAAATCAGCAATGGGATTTGGAAAACTACAATGGAAGTAACTACCGGACAGCCATCCTGAAACAAACGGTACTTTTTCCACAGAAAGGCGGAACACTCACCATCAATAAAGGTTCCTTTGATGTGGTGGTACGTGTAAGAAATTCCAATACCCGTGCAAGGAGCATATTTGATGATTTTTTTGACTCCTATTCTGAGGTCAAGAAAACAATATCATCTAATAGTATCAATATTCAGGTTGATCCGCTGCCTTTTGGCAAACCTGCAGATTTCTGCGGCGTGGCCGGAAAGCTTAAGATGAGCTCATCTATCACTTCCAACAAAGTAAAAGCCAACGAAGCCGTAACCATCAAGGTTAATATTTCAGGTAGTGGAAACCTGAAAATGATTTCTACTCCGGAATTCACTTTTCCTGCTGATTTCGAAGTATATGATCCCAAAGTGGACAACATGTTTAAAAATACGTCAGGTGGCGTAACCGGTACCAAAACGATTGAATATCTATTTATTCCAAGATATGCCGGTAAATTTGAAATTCCCGGTATTTCACTAAGCTATTTTGATATAACTTCAAATAGCTATAAGACTCTCAATACAAATAGTTATACACTTGAAGTTGCCAAAGGTGAAGGTGGTCAGATGATATCCGGCAACTTTACCGATCAGGAAAAAGTTCGTTTGCTGGGATCAGATATTCGATATCTGAAGAATAACGTCAAAATCCATCAGCAAACAAATCTTGTTTATGGAAGGGAGTGGTTCTGGCTTTGCTATCTGATACCGCTTTTGTTATTTGTGCTCTTTCTGATTGTCAATCGCAAGCAGGTGAAAGCCAACGCCGATGCCGCCAGAGTCCGTAACCGAAAAGCAAGCAAAGTGGCAGTAAAACGTCTAAAACAAGCCGGCATCTATCTGAAAGAAGGCAAGAAGAGCTTATTCTATGATGAAGTATTGAAAGCTCTCTGGGGGTATACCAGTGATAAGTTGAATATTCCACTTTCACTTTTGACCAAAGAAACCATAGAAAATCAACTTGATGATTGCAAGGTGAGTGAAGATATCAGAAAAGAATATATGGATATTCTTCAAACTTGTGAATTTGCGCGTTATGCGCCAGGAGAAGATAGTCATGCCATGGATGTCCTCTATGAAAAGACGATGAATGTAATGAACAAGATGGAAAATACGATTAAAAAATAAGAAGATGTACAGATCATTAAGTATACTATTTCTTTTGTTAATCTGTTTTTGTTCTTATGCTCAAACAGATACAGTACAGGTCAAGACTGAGATGACAGAATCTTCAGATTCCTCGAGAACCAAAGAAGTTCGAACGAAAAAAGTTTTTGAAGGTTCTGCTGATGAATTATTGAAGAAGGCAGCTGTTTTGTACACACAAAGCCATTATACAGAAGCTGCAACAATTTATGAACATATCCTGGTCAATTTTGGAGCTTCTGATAAACTATATTATAACCTCGGGAACGCGTATTACAAATCTAAGAACATGGCACCGGCCATCCTTAATTATGAGCGTGCACTCAGACTGAATCCCGGTGACAGGGATGCGAGATTTAATCTGGAAATGTGTCAGGCACGAATTACAGACAAAATCGAACCCGTAGGTATGTTTTTTATAAACCGTTGGTTTAAATCCCTTGAAAATAGCTATACTTCCAACGCTTGGGCCGGAATCAGCCTCTTTTTCTTTATACTTTTCATAGCCTGTTTGTTTTTATACTTCTTTACAAAGTTTTCCTGGTTGAAGAAAAGTGGATTTTTTGTCGGCCTTTTATCCCTTTGCCTTAGTGTGTTGTCGCTGGTATACAGCGGAGAGCAACATCAACGTCTTGTTAAGCCTGATACGGCCATTTTGTATGCACCGACGGTTACAGTCAAAAGTTCTCCTGACGAGAGTGGTACAGACCTGTTTATCATTCATGAAGGATGTAAGGTTAAAGTGTTGAGTGTACTTGGTACATGGAGTGAAATAGAATTGGAAGATGGTAATATCGGATGGTTGGAGTCTAATAATATTCAAATGATATAAAGTTTCAATGATGGGCCTGTTAGAAAGAATTATCGATTGGGATCAGGAAATGTTATTACTGGTCAATGGCAATCATCTCCCATGGTTGGACAGGTTTATGTGGTTGCTATCTGAAACGATGATGTGGGCACCGGTTTTGTTGGTGATGATTATTGTGCTCATTCGCAACAAGAAGGGACAGACATTCTTAATATTGCTCACTTTTGGACTTTTACTTGTTTTTACGGATCAGATATCCTCTGGAGTCATTAAACCTTTGGTTGCCAGGTTTCGTCCGACCTATGACCCTGAAATCGCAAATCTTGTTCAGGTGGTCAATCATTACAAAGGAGGGGAGTATGGCTTCATTTCAAGCCATGCAGCCAACGTTTTTGCTTTTGCCGGACTTGGCATCTTGTTTTTTAGAGATTGGCTCTATGCGTCCGTGATCTTGCTTTGGGCGATAGCTGTTTCGTATTCAAGGATTTATCTGGGTGTCCATTTTCCTATGGATGTGATTTCCGGGGCTTTGTTCGGTATTCTTTCTTCCATCGCATTTTATTATCTATATAAGTTCATCATTCAAAAGAGTACAGGCATTCGTCTCATTTCAGACAGGAGGTCAAGACAAATGACAAGAAGCAATTATAGGAAGTCCGACCTGTGTTTTATCGTGATTTCATTGCTGTTGGTCGTGGTAACCATGTTATCCGCATCCTATTATCTTACCTGGTAAAAGATATCCTGATAAATTAAGATAAGTTTTCCTAAAAAAGACTATAAATATTTTTTCTTTCCTGTTTTATTCTTTATTTTTAGAGCAGTTTAATTTTAACAGTAGTATTAACTTCAAAATTCATACGGCCATGATCAAGACTATAACTTTTAACGATCTTCGTAAAATCAAAGACAGTTTGCCCTCCGGCAGTTCTCAACGTATAGCTGACGAATTGGGTATATCTGTTGAGACTGTCCGGAATTATTTTGGTGGGTACAATTATCGAGATGGTAAAAGTGTTGGCGTTCATATTGAACCCGGACCCGATGGTGGATTGGTCATGTTGGACGATACCGTCATTTTAGATATGGCAATGGAGATTCTTGAAGACAAGAAAGCTTAATTGCAAAAAGAAAATTTTGATACTTATTTGAGGCCACTTTCTTAAAGGTGGCCTTTTTTTAATTTTATTTTCTTTAAACGAAATTAATATTACATGATGTTTTAATTCTTAAATTGTAGATTGCAGATATGTTTAATTAATATTAATAATTTTGTCCAGCCACTACTTCGTGTATTTATTCTGTCTATTTATTTTTTTCATCATTCATCATAAAACAAGATACAACGACATGAAAGACAACGAATTGAGGCTTTTTTTAGTTTATTCTCTTAATATCTGTTTTGATAATCCTTTAAACAT
>JALNXZ010000163.1 GCA_023230125.1 Bacteroidales bacterium
TGGAAGTTTTTCTTCCGGGGCATCAGCTTGACAGTCGGAAAGGCACACCGGAACGCTGGTATAAGCGTGACTGGGTCTCCTATGATTCTGTAAAAAATAACAAGACTACATTGGAAGAACTTAGAGATGCATTGGAATCAGCGGTTAAACGTCAGTTAATGTCGGATGTTCCATACGGAGTGCTTCTTTCAGGAGGATTGGATTCTTCCATCATTTCTGCCGTAGCCAAACAATATTCAGCCAAACGCGTTGAAAGCGGTGACGAACAAGATGCGTGGTGGCCTCAGCTTCACTCATTTGCTGTAGGGCTAGCTGGCTCACCCGATCTGATTGCAGCACGCAAAGTTGCGGATCACATCGGAACGGTGCATCATGAAATCAATTTCACCATTGAACAAGGAATGGATGCCATTTGTGACGTTATTTATCATCTGGAGACGTATGATGTCACTACCGTCAGGGCTTCAACACCGATGTACATTCTAGCCAGAGCCATCAAGGCAATGGGGGTCAAAATGGTGCTTTCCGGAGAGGGTGCAGACGAGATTTTCGGTGGCTATCTCTATTTTCACAAAGCACCATCACCAAAAGACCTCCATGATGAAACGGTACGCAAACTGGACAAACTCCATTTGTATGACTGCCTGCGAGCCAACAAATCATTGGCTGCATGGGGTGTTGAAGGCCGTGTGCCTTTTCTGGACAAAGAGTTTATGGACGTAGCTATGCGGATAAATCCGGCAGATAAAATGTGCAAAGACGGACGCATCGAAAAATATATACTTCGTAAGGCTTTCGAAGATTATCTACCTGCTGAAGTAGCCTGGCGTCAGAAAGAGCAGTTCTCAGATGGTGTAGGTTATGGATGGATTGACCACCTGAAAGCCAATGCTATTGAAAAAGTGAGCGATGAGGATATGGCTCTTGCGGCTGAACGCTTCCCAGTCAACCCCCCATTGAACAAAGAAGAATATTTCTATCGCTGTATTTTTGCCGAACATTTTCCTACAGATGCTGCGGCAGCCTGTGTTCCTTCCGTTCCTTCCGTTGCCTGTAGCACGCCAATCGCACTTGAATGGGACGAAGCTTTCAAAAAGATGAACGACCCTTCTGGTCGTGCTGTTCATACAGTGCACGAACAATCATATTAAATAAAAAAGGAGGATGTCTCAAACACCCTCCTTTTTTATTATACAACGAAGCCACTTTTTAATCCATCAGATATTGATGAATGCATTCGGCTGTTTGTTTGGCCGAGGCCATGGCACGAACCACCAGACTAGCACCATCGGCGGCATCCCCAGCGGCAAAAACACCTTTGACGGAACTTGCATGCCTGTTATCAGTCATAACGTTCCCTCGTTTATCATAATTTACACCCATCTCATTCAACAAGCCTTCATGCTCCGGATGAATGAACCCCATTGCTAGAAATACCAAATCAGCCTTTATGATTTCTGTTTTACCTGTTTCTTTCATGATTAAACGACCAGATGCGGCATCTATCACCCATTCCACCTCTGCAATCTCAACCTCTGTCAAACGACCATCGTTTCCAATAAAACGTTTTGTTGTAAGACACCATTTCCTGTTACAACCTTCTTCATGTGAAGTTGAATTTTTTAGGATAATTGGCCAATTTGGCCATGGAGTCTCTGTATTTTCTATAGCTGGCGGCATAGGAAGTATCTCTATCTGAGTAACTTCAATTGCACCCTGCCTATTAGCCGTACCTACACAATCTGAGCCGGTATCTCCACCGCCAATGACCAGCACACGTTTACCTTTGGCATTGATTTCATCACCTTCCATTGGCAGACCAGCCAGCTTAAAATTCTGTTGAATCAGAAAATCCAGCGCAAAGTGAATACCTCTCAGTTGACGTCCTTCGACCTGAAGGTCTCTGGGTTTACCAGAACCAACACAAAGGCAAATGGCATCATTCTTATCCTGTATCTCCGTGAATGACATATTCTTCCCAATTTCCGCATTTGTAACAAACCGAATACCTTCTGCTTCCATCAAAAGAAGACGACGATCAATAATATTCTTGTTCAATTTGAAGTTTGGAATGCCAAAACGCATCAAGCCACCTATTTGTGGTGATTTCTCGTATACAGTAACCTCATGTCCATATCGGTTCAGATTATAGGCTATTGACAACCCGGAGGGTCCACTACCAATTACAACTACCTTCTTTCCAGTACGGACTTTGGGCGGATTGGCCTGTATCCAACCTTCACTATACGCCATCTCTGTGACTGCAGCCTCATTTTCGCGTATGGTCACAGCATTGTGCTGGATGTTCAGGACACAAGATTTTTCACAAAGAGCCGGACACAACCGGCCTGTAAACTCCGGAAAGTCATGTGTTTCGGATAGAACCGCCCATGCCTCTTTCCATTTACCTTTATATAACAGGTCCTGATATTCAGGCATTTTATTGCCAAGAGGGCAAGCCCAATGACAGAAAGGTACACCGCAATCCATGCACCGGGAAGCCTGCAACCTCCTGTCTTCATTGTTCAATGTTTGCTCCACTTCCCCATAGTCGGTTTTGCGTTCGTGAACGGGGCGATAACCAGCTTCCTTTCGGTCTATTGTTAAAAATGCTTTTGGATTTCCCATATCAATAATCAAATTCTACTTGTGCAATTTTCTTTTTGACGGCTTCAATCTTTTCATCATGAAGCACTTTCTTATATTCTATTGGGATCACCCGTATGAATTTCTCCACATAGTCATTCCAATTTTCAAGGATGTGTCTAGCCTTTGGACTCTGCGTGTAACGATAGTGTGCAGCAATGAGATTTCGCAATTCACGGTTGTCAGCCATATCTTCAATCAATGAAAGTTCAACCATCTGCATATTGCAGAAATAATCAAAGTTTCCATCTTCATCCAATACATAAGCTATTCCTCCTGACATACCTGCTGCAAAATTACGTCCTGTCTTTCCAAGAACCACCGTACGGCCACCCGTCATATATTCACAACAATGGTCTCCAGCACCCTCTACGACAGCAGTTGCACCGGAATTACGCACACAAAAGCGTTCTCCAACTTGACCGTTTATATAGACTTCTCCGCTGGTAGCACCGTATAAGAGCGTATTCCCGGCAATGACATTGTCGCTGGGATTAAAAATTGTTCCCACTGGTGGTACAACGATGATGCGGCCACCGGAAAGGCCTTTGCCCAGATAATCGTTCGAGTCTCCTTCTAACATAAAAGTGACACCTTTTGCCAGAAAAGCACCGAAACTTTGTCCGGCCGAGCCCTTGAAAGTGCAAGAGATGGTATCGTCCGGCAAACCATCATTTCCATATCGTTTGGCTATCATGCCGGAAAGCATGGCACCAACTGTCCTGTCTGTATTTCTGATTTCACGGGTAAACTGTACAGGAGTCTGCTTCTCAAGAGCAGGTCTGGATAGCTCAATCATTGTACGATCCTGAATATCCTCTATCTCATGAATCTGAGACTTTACATTCCGAATAGCCTGTTTTTTGTCCAATGCAGGCATATACAACAACTTCGAGAAATCGAGTTTCTTCATCTTTGGATTGTCAGAATGTTGGACAACTTCCAAAAGGTCGGTTCTTCCAACAATATCATCTAGACTGGTAAAACCAAGTGCAGCCAAATGTTCCCGGACATCTTCCGCCAAAAAATGGAAAAAGGTGACCAGATATTCATATTTACCGGTAAATCGTTTGCGCAATTCTTCATTTTGAGTGGCTACACCCATCGGACAAGTATTCAAATGACATTTTCTCATCATAACACAACCCAAGACAATCAGGGCGCTAGTGGCGAAGCCAAATTCTTCGGCACCCAACATGGCTGAGATTACAATATCACGACCTGTCTTCAACTGACCGTCCGTCTGAAGGCGAATCTGACCCCGTAAACCATTCATGACAAGCGTCTGCTGAGTTTCTGCCAAGCCTATCTCGACAGGCAGACCAGCGTGTTTGATGGAACTGGCAGGACTGGCGCCTGTACCACCTTCTGCACCGCTGATCAGTATCATGTCCGCCTTTGCTTTTGCCACTCCTGCAGCCACGGTGCCTACGCCACTTTCTGAAACCAGTTTGACACTGATGCGAGCTTCCGGATTGATATTCTTCAAATCAAATATAAGCTGTGCCAAATCCTCAATCGAATAAATATCATGGTGTGGAGGAGGTGAAATCAAGGATATGCCCGGAATCGAATGACGTGTCTTAGCAATCATCTGATCTACCTTATATCCAGGCAACTGTCCACCCTCTCCGGGTTTTGCACCCTGAGCCACCTTTATCTGTATTTCATCAGCG
>JALNXZ010000164.1 GCA_023230125.1 Bacteroidales bacterium
GCACACAACGATGGCAAGGAACCTGTACGTGACCCTGTTTTCTTGGGTGGGAAAAACTTATTGCTTACAGCGCATTCTCCGAACATCTTCAGGATACACCACTTATCCATCGAAATCAGTGATTCCATATATATCCGCTATATACCAGGTTTCAACACCGAAGACAACATTAAGGCTGTTTCAAATAAATTTGTGAATTTCTCCGTTTGTGACAAAATGGTTGCCAGATCCTATCTGAAGAAGTATCCACGCATTGACGTTCAGACCAGAATCGGATTCACACAAATTCAAGCCTGGGCAGTCCGACCTGAAAAGAACAGTCTTCTAGACAGTCTGAATATATTTATTTCGGAGTACAAAAAAAGCCCCGCATTCGCGAGGCTCCTTAAAAAATATGCTGATTGATTTTATTTTCCACTCAGACGTTGTTGCCATTTCCATGCTGAAAGCAAGGTATCTTCTACAGTAGTCTCAGATTTCCATCCCAACACATTGTTGGCATATTCAGGATTGGCCCAAACTTGTTCAATATCACCTTCCCTGCGTCCAACTATTTCAAAGTTCAGCTTCACACCACTCACTTTTTCAAAAACATTGATAATTTCAAGAACGGACAAACCACGGCCAGTACCAAGATTGAATATTTCCACATTCTTCTTGTTCTTTTCTTCAAGCAAACGCTTAACTGCTATCACGTGGGCTTTTGCAAGATCCACCACATTGATGTAGTCACGAATACAAGAGCCGTCAGGTGTATTATAATCATTTCCGAAAACATTTAATTTCGGGCGAATGCCTGCACCAGTCTGTGTCACATAAGGGATCAGATTTTGAGGAACGCCCAGTGGCAACTCTCCAATTACTGCTGATGGATGAGCACCAATTGGGTTAAAATAACGCAAGATGACTGTGTTGAAAGATGCACCGGCATGAGCATTGTCACGAATGATTTCTTCAGCAATTTGTTTGGTGTTTCCATAAGGAGATATGGCTGGTTTGATTGGTGCATTTTCATCTACAGGCAAGACATCAGGCTGACCGTAAACCGTACAAGATGAAGAGAACACAAAACCTTTGCATTTGAATTCAGACATCAAAGTCAACATCGTGATCAATGAACCCAAGTTGTTTCTGTAATAAAGCAAAGGCTTCTGAACGGATTCTCCGACAGCCTTGCTTGCAGCAAAATGAATGGCAGCCTTGATATTCTTGTATTTAACAAAAACTGCTTTCATTGCCTCATAGTCGGCACAATCAAGAATTTCCAGATCTGGCCTGACCCCTGTTATCTTTTCGATTCCATCTAATACTTTTGCATCGGAATTTGATAAATTGTCAACAATGACAACGTCATAGCCTGCCTCAATGAGTTCTACAGTTGTATGTGAACCGATGTATCCAGTTCCACCTGTTACTAAAATTAAATCTTTCATGTGTTATTAATTTGTATAAAAAAATTAAGCCCGCAATTTCGGAATTTTTTCGGAATTAATCAATTCGTCCCCTACATTTTATTAATCTTAAATCAGCTATAATTTACCTCATACCGACAAACTCCATAAAAGCCATGGCAAGTAAACCAGCCATAACTACGGCTTCCATTTCTCTGATTACAAATAATAAACCATGCCAAAACTCAATAATTCCTGCATCTGTAATAAGTTCAGACCCGGATCGGGATCTAGACGATCATCAAATTTCATATGAATGAAAATCGTCGTTGTGAAAAAATGGTTCAAATTCAGATCGAGGGTATTCTCCCATTCTGAATCGATATAGGTATAATCAGAGAAATAATAAAATTTTGATTTCCATTGTACTTGTTCTGAAAACTTCCAGGTCAATGTCATTGTCACCTTACTTCCCAATTCTGTTCCAAAATGCTTCCCATCTTCAATACCATAGGACGATGTATTGAAGTTCTCGATATTCTGCAGATAATTCAGTTTACAAGTCATCGGAGCAAGATTAACAGAGAGAGAATATCCTTTCTTCTTGTCAGTCTTCTTATAATCCACACCTAAACCAACAAACAATTTGGCTGGCGACAGAAAGGATGAAGTCATGGTCATAGTGTTGGACTTGTAATTATTCAAAAACTGGGTTGTGAATTCACCAGACAATGAATAAAACCAGTTATTGTACATTTTTACACCCAGTTTGGTCGTTGCTTTCAATTGATCCGTGCTGATATTCAAATCTCGCAAAGAATCTGATAAAACAGTATTCAAACCGACTTTAGCTTCAATATTATTGTCGAATTGAACATTTTTGAAGTCTGTATAATTTGCTTCTAAAAAGATGGTCGTCAGACCAGCCATATTGCTTTCTCCACCTTTAGACCAATTTGGAGAAATATAAGTCTGAGAAAACTGCAATTTGACATTTCCATTTTTAGACCATGGCTGAGATTCCGTTTTGGGCAGGACCTTTGTATCGGCATTCCCATCAGAAATTTTGCTGATTGGTTTTGACCAGACAGGCTGTATGGACGAATTCAAATGAAATACCAATTGTTCCGGTTCAGGAAGATTTTTTTGGTCATATTTAATATTCCCGATCTGTTGTGTTTCAGAATTCCGCAAGATGTTTTGCGCAATACGGTGAACAAAAGCCTCAGACCGCATATTCATCCTAAGAGAATCCAGAAACGGGGTTTTAATAATTTGTCCGGGTTCTTTACTTTCCCTGATAGTTATTTTGTATTCACGACGGTTAGAATTGAAAACCAAAGGCATAAAAAGCGGACTCATTTTCGGAAAATCCAAGACCTCATCTGATAAAATAATTCTTGCGGGTTTGGGGTAAGCCTTTGAAGCATTGATATCATAATTCAGAATAAAGTTAAGCAAAGGATTCGATTCGTATTTTAATAAAGCTTTTACACTGTCATTTCCTTTGCTTGAATCGAGCATCTTCTGTGTCACATCCTTGACCTCTTCGATTAAGGGGAGAGTACTTTGGTCATCCACCTCTATCCGCTTTTCATCCAAAGTACCCAAGGATTTATTCGAAGGTGTTTTCATAAACGATAAAGTATCAGGCAAATATACATTTCCAGAAAATAATGTATCTGGAATAATTTCTGAATTCAGAGAAACCGTGTCTTCCAATACGTTACCTGAAGCAAAAATAGCCACGGGGAATATGGTACCTATTATAAACACAATTGTAATACAGCTTATTTTCATTAATACATATTTTGAAACAAAGGTAAAACAATATTTCTGAAAGTTTTTTGTACTTTTGTTCCTTTAAATAAAATTAAAGGAACACAACCTTTATCAATTATCCAAAAAAGAAATCATTGTGACTCATGCAAAATAGGTCTTTAATTTAAATAGTTAATTATTAATAATGGATAAAAATACCGTCTTAGGGTTTGTTTTGATGTTTTTTATCATCATCGGTTTCACTTATTTCAATAAGCCATCCCAAGAGCAACTTGATGCTGCCAAAGAACAAAAAAGATTAAACGATTCTATTGCTTTAGTTTCAATTTCTCAAAAAGAGGCGAACTTGAGGTCTGACTCTATCACAAATGCCCATGCAGAATCAGAAAAAATGGCTACGGCATTGACGTCAGACTCAACCGAATCAAAAATGAAATTCGGGGCATTTTCATCCTTGACTTTCGGAGAAAATACCCACGCAACCTTCGAAAATGACATGTTCGAACTAACCATGTCCTCCAAAGGTGGCCGTATCGCTTCAGCTAGATTGAAGAAATTTGTTACCGGAGACTCATTACCTCTGATCCTTTTTGAAGAGGAAACATCCAAATTTGGTTTTACATTCTTTACGTCCGACAGTCGATTGGTCAATACAGAAGACTTGTATTTCAAAGAAATACCATCAGGAGATCCTTTAAAATTCATCTACCGTCTTGCCGTTACCGACAGTTCATGGATGGACTTTGTATATACCCTTAAAAAGGGTGATTATAAGTTGGATTTTGAAATCAAAGGCAAAAACCTGACTCAGGTGATGCAATCCAACAACAATATTCTTGATTTTAGTTGGGGAATTAAAATGCGTCAGCAAGAAAAAGGGCGCACTTTTGAAGAAAGATACTCTTTGCTGAATTTCAAATATGTGACCGATGAAGTCGATAAGCTCAGTGCAGCCAAAGACGACAACGAAAAAATAGCCAACACACTGAAATGGGTTTCTTTTAAAGATCAGTTTTTTGCATGTATCGTTATTGCTGAAAAAGGTTTCACTTCCAACAACTTGTCATCCAAGATAGAAGAAAAGACTTCTCCATACATCAAGAGTTATGA
>JALNXZ010000165.1 GCA_023230125.1 Bacteroidales bacterium
AAAAGACTACATACCTTCTCTTTTATTTTTGTTAAGCTGGTGAATTTACAGGAAAACCTCTCCGTTTTGTCATCCCCTTTTAAAAATTTAAAATCAACTTTTTTAGATAAATATTTCATATTTACTAGTGATAAGCTGTTTTCATTTGTCTCTATGATAGAGGGCAAACTGTGAATAGTAATACACCGCATCGTTTTACTTTTAAATAAAACCCTTTAAAAATCAGAAAAGATGAATAAAGAATTAATATATAAGTATTTAAAAGGCGAAGCTCTTCCAGAAGAGAAGTTGGAAATACTGCAATGGATTGAAAAGACTGCTGACAATCGGAGGCAATTCATGAGACTTCGACGTCTCTATGATGCTGCTATTTGGTGCGAAAAAGAGGTGGATGCTACGAAGCAAGAAACTAACGTACCAAGGCTAAAGCCCTTGACTCTTTTCTTTAAAGATTGGATGAAAGTGGCAGCCATCATTGCCATTGCTATCGGTGGAACACTATTTGTCCAAAAGGCGACAGATAAACCAAATCCCATATTCACTCAGACAATAGATGTCCCTATGGGGCAACGTGTCCATTTAACGCTTTCTGACGGGACCAAAGTTTCGCTGAATTCAAATTCAAAATTTCAATTTCCTTCAACATTTGATGCTAAAAATCGGACAGTCGTTTTAGATGGAGAGGGCTATTTTGAGGTAACGCACAATGCAAGGCAGCCGTTTCACGTCAGGACACAAAAGTGTGATATAAAAGTATTTGGAACCACATTCAATGTCTTATCCTACAATAATTCCGATATTTTTGAAACATCATTATTGAAGGGGTCAGTCTGTATTTCCGATCTGGAGACCTCTCAAAAAATAATGCTAAAACCAAACGAAAGAGTCCAAATGGAAAACGGAAAGTTATTTGCATCGAGGTTGGAATCGGAAGATGGTTTTTTATGGAGAGATGGGATTTATGTATTTAAGAATGAACCTTTAGTAGATCTTTTCAAAAAACTTGAGCAATACTATCAAATACGAATCATTGTTCGAAATAAAGACATCAGTAATTTTAAATGTACCGGAAAGTTCAGACAAAAAGAAGGCATTGATCACGTAATCAAAGTATTAAAATACACAAACGACTTCGATTTTCAAAGAGATGAAGAAAATAATACCGTAGTCATATACTAAATTAAACAGAAATAATTAACCTTAAACAAAACCAGATGAAAACACGCGAACCTCCATACGTTGAATAAAATCGGCGAATACCTCCATATTCGCCGATCAAGAATAGTCAAAACCTACTTTTTAAAATCAAAAATGCAGTATTAACTCTTCTAATCACAAATATATGAAAAACATTCTTTGCAGGACTTTTTTTATCCAAGAAAAAGCCCGAATTACTTTAATTATAAGGCAGATGAGCCTTTTTGCTCTATTTCTAATTTCCTCATTTAATGCTTCAGCCAACACCTTTCAAGAAAAAACGGTTTCATTCAATTTAAAAAACGTCCCATTAAACGTTGTCTTTTCTCAAATAGAAAAGCAAACTGATTTTCTATTTGTTTTTGATGAACAAGTTGTTGATATAAATCGAATCGTGTCTGTTGATGCTACTGACAGTAAGGTCATAGATGTTTTGAATAAAGTCCTCTATGGTACTGACATTGTATTTACAATGGAAGGTAAAAATATTGCCTTGAAAGAAAAATCCAATGTAAACAAAAATTCAACAAACCAAGCAAACCAAAAAATATTTGGAGTTGTTACCGATCAAAAAGGAGAACCACTCATTGGGGCTATTGTAACGTTGAAAGGAACGAAAGTTCAAAAGATTACGGATAATAATGGGAATTTCTCGTTGGATATACCCGAGCAATCAACATTGATTATTTCGTATATCGGATTTTCTACTTTGGAATATCAGGTCGGTTCGCAAAAGAACGTGCTGATAAAACTGGTGGAAGATGCGAGGATTATGGAAGAAGTGGTGGTCGTTGGTTATGGGACACAGAAAAAATCAGACAATACGGGCGCAATTTCTACCGTTAATTCTGAAAAATTCAATAAAGGCTTTGTTTCATCGCCCGAACAATTATTAAACGGTAAAACTGCAGGTGTTCAAATAATTACCTCTAACGGTGAACCTGGAAGTGCTCCAAGCATCCGTATTCGTGGAACAAACTCTATTACAGCAAGTAGTGAGCCACTTTTTGTCATTGATGGTGTTCCGGTTGACAACAATAGGGCACAGCTCAATCTCAATTCTTCTTCAGATAATGGGCTTAATAATTCCGCTACAAATCCATTGGTGATGTTGGCCCCGGAAGATATTGAATCAATGACTATCTTAAAAGATGCTTCAGCTACTGCCATTTACGGTTCTCGCGGAGCCAACGGAGTCATAATGATAACGACTAAAAGGGGCGTTGTCGGCGAAGTAAAATTAAGCTATGATGGATCTTTTGGAGTTAGTAATTTACCAAAGAAATTGGATATTCTCTCTGCCAATGATTATAAAAAGGTAATTACTGCAAAAGGATTGTCCGCAACTTTTGGCAATGCCAATACGGATTGGCAGGATGAAATCTTTCGTACAGCATATTCACAAAGTCATAATCTCGCATTTAGTGGTGGTAGTCAAAACTCGCAATACCGGGTCTCACTTGGAGTTCAAGACCAAGATGGTATCATTATCAACACCAACATGGATAGGTATAATGTACGTGTAAATGTAAACCAGAAATGTTTTGATGATCGGTTAAAGTTCCAGTTCAACATGGCCAACTCAAATTACAATTCGAATAATCTTGTTGAACAGCAAACAGGAGGATATAGAGGTGGTGTATTGAATAATATACTTAAAATGGATCCGACTCAGCCGGTTAAAAATGCCGATGGTACTTATTTGGAATATTCAAATGATGTACGAAATCCAGTTGCATTACAAAATCAAATTACCGACAAAACAGAGGGCAACCGTGTCATCGGAAACTTAGAAACAGAGCTTACAATTTTCTCTGATTTAAAAGCAAAATTAAACTTAGCTTACGATCGTGATGTACAAGAAAGAAATATTTACCAGCCGATTGCATCTTCAATAGGAGGAGATGTTAATGGCAGGGCAATAAACAGTGACCGTAAGAATGGGAGCAAATTGTTGGAATTGTATCTTACATACGATAAGCAATTTAAAAACCATCAGATTAACATATTAGGTGGGTATTCATGGCAACAATATGATAATTATTTCACCAGTACGCTAGCCGAGGGATTCAGTAATGACAATTTGAGTTATAACAGTATGGATGCAACCGGGAAGACAACGATTGACATATTGAATGAATCAAATAGGTTAATCTCCTATTTTGGCCGTGTGAATTATACCTACAATAACCGATATATTCTCACAGCGACCTTACGAACCGATGGATCTTCCAGATTTGGGAAAGACAATCAATATGGACTATTTCCTTCGCTTGGTTTAGCTTGGCGGGTAATCAATGAAAAATGGATGGAAAACATCACCGCCTTATCAAATCTAAAATTAAGAATAGGATATGGTGGTACCGGTAACCAAGAAATTGGAAATTACCGCTACGTGTCCACACTTTCTGTCAACCAATTGGGTGGAGCTTACTTTGGTGATACTTATTATGCAAGATATACCGCCACGACCATTCCAAATAGCAAATTACAATGGGAACAAACCACACAAATGAATGTCGGTATTGATTTTGGTTTTTTCAAACAACGTATCTATGGAACGGTTGATTTGTACAACAAGAACACGACAAAACTATTGGTGGAATTGGTAGCTGTTCAACCTGCGGTATCTTCGGCCTATCTTGATAATATCGGAGAAATGACCAATAAAGGGATTGAATTCAGTATAGGTGCTATAGCCATTCAGAAGAAGGACCTGCAATGGGCTATTGATTTCAATATTGCCAGTAATAAAAATAATATTACTAAGTTGTATGAAGGTTCTGATATTCATACCGGCACTATTAGCGGTTCCGGTGCTCCCAGTGTGGGCATTCAGATTATTCGGGAAGGAGAAGCTTACGGCTCATTCTATGGCTACGAATATAAAGGATTGGATGCCAATGGTAAAGAAATATTTACCGATTTCACCGGTGATGGAATTACATCTGCAGACAAGACGATTATCGGTCATGCGCTTCCGACAGCTACAATGGGTCTAAGTTCGACCTTGAAATATAAAGATTTTGATTTGAATATAGGGTTCAGAGGTTGTGTCGGCAACAAAATCTACAACAATACCAG
>JALNXZ010000166.1 GCA_023230125.1 Bacteroidales bacterium
CATCAGGAATGCCCCGATCAAAATCAATACGCTTTTGTTATCAATGAAGTTCTCCGCATTGATCATGGATAGTGCAGCCACTGCAATCAAGCCAATTGTCAATGGTTTGATTGCACTAAGAACAGCCTCCATCCAGCGGTTGTCACGAAAAGTGAGTAGAAATTTACAAACAACAATCATAATCAGGAATGAAGGAATACAAACAGCAATGGTTGCAATAGCAGAGCCCAGCATGGAACCTGTCGCCGAATATCCGACATAGGTCGCCGTATTGATTCCGATTGGACCCGGTGTCATTTGGGAAATAGCAACAATATCCGTAAAATCCTTCGGACTGATCCAGGCATATTTTTTAACCACCTCAAATTCCACAAAGGACAACATGGCATACCCCCCTCCAAAACTGAAGAGACCAATTTTAAGATAAGTGATGAATAACTGCCAATAAATCATTTGACTAAACGAATACCATTATTTTCCAACACAATCAAATGTTTCTTATATAAATCGCCGACAGCCTTTTTATAGGTCTTTTTACTGATGCCAAAGCGATTGTATATTTCTTCAACCGGACTTTTATCCGTCAGAGGTAGAAAACCGTCTGCCTCTTTCAGCAATTCATGCAGTTTGACCGCAAAATCGTCAATTTTCTCAAAGCCTGGTTTTTGGAGCATCAGGTCAATCTTGTCATCTTCACGGATTTGTTTCACAAAACCGGTCAGCTTTTGACCGATCTCCAATGGCTTGAAAACCTCGTTTTCATACAAAACGCCACTATATTGCTGATTTACAATAGCTTTCCAACCAAGTTCCGTCTTCTTGTAAATCATCAGGTCTACCTGCTGATTTGCTTCAAGTTCTGGATGGTTGTCATCTATAAATTTTTCAAGTTTAGCGGAGGCTGTAATCCGCTTACTTTCATAATCCACATAAATGAAAACAGGATAGCGTCCACCTTCACGCATTTTCGCATGCTGTTCTCTAAAAGGGACCAAAAGTTGTTTCATCAAACCCCAGTCCAAAAAAGCACCTACTTCATTGACTTCCTGCACCTCCAGGCAGGCGAATTCCCCAACCATGGCGTAAGGCCTCAACGTTGTAGCAATTAGACGGTCTTCTGAGTCCGTATAGATAAAGACAGAAAGAGTATCCTCAATTTTACAGTTCTCCGGCACATACCGCGTAGGGAGTAAAATCTCACCGTCACTTCCTCCGTCCAAATAGACACCGAATTCCACGGTCTTGACCACTTTTAGTGGATTCATTTTACCAAGTATAGCCATAAAAATGTTTATGATTTACGCAAAAAAGACCACAAAATGCCACCAAATGCCGCCATAAGGATAGTCCAGACGGGGTTCAGGTGAGCGAAATAGATTAGAGCAACAGCTGCAACCGGAATCAATGCTGTCTTCCAGGTCAAATGCACCGTTTTTACCATGTTGATGATTGGAACAGCAATCAATGCCACCACTGCAGGACGGACACCTTTGAAGATACTTTCAACAACAGGGTTATCCTTAAAATCTGTAAAAACAGTGGCAATGGCCAATATAATTATAAAAGACGGAATGACAGAACCTATCGCTGCAGCAAAAACGCCCTTAACTCCAAGCGACTTGTAGCCTACAAAAACGGCTATGTTCATAGCAATGACACCGGGAGCTGCTTGAGCCAAAGCCAGTAACTCAACAAAATCTTCCTCACTGAGCCATTTTCGGTTTTGCACGACTTCCCTTTCAATCAGAGGAATCATCGCATACCCACCGCCAATGGTAAAAGCTCCAATCTTCAAAAAGGTTGAAAAAAGCTGCCATACAGTAGCCCGACCAGATTCGTTAACTATCAGCGTTTTGTCATCCATGATCAATCAGCGCAATTTCGCTTCAATCCATTTACGGGCATTCACAAATGCTTCAATCCAAGGTGTAACCTGATCGCTATTCTTACGATTTCCCGGATATTCAGCCCATTGCCATGGGAAAATAGCTCTTTCCAGGTGAGGCATCATGGCCAAATGACGACCGTCAACCGAGCAAATACCTGCTGTTGAATAATCGGAGCCATTCGGATTGGCAGGGTAGGCATCATAATTGTATTTGGCGATGATATTGTATTTTTCTTCTGCATATGGCAGGCTAAACTTACCTTCTCCATGAGCCACCCATATGCCGAGCTTGCTTCCACTCAGAGAGCCAAACATGACGGACTTATTCTCAGGAATGTTCACGGATATGAATTCAGATTCAAATTTATGAGATTCATTGTGTAGCATTTTGGGCATCTTTTCGTGATCAGGATTGATCAGATCGAGTTCGATCATACATTGACAACCGTTGCAAATGCCAAGACTGAGTGTATCCGGACGGGCATAAAATACATCCAGTGCCTTGCGGGCTGTATCGTTGAACATGAAACCACCAGCCCAACCTTTGGCTGAACCAAGTACATCTGAATTGGAGAAACCACCGACAAAGACAATCATGTTCACATCTTCCAGCGTCTCACGACCTGACATCAAATCGGTCATGTGAACATCCTTGACGTCGAAACCGGCCAGATAAAGGCTGTAAGCCATTTCACGGTCACCATTCACACCCTTCTCACGAATGATGGCTGCACGAGTACCTGTAAGTTCACGACGATCGGGAGAAATACCATATTTGGAGAACTTGCCGTTAAAATCCTTATTGAAATTGAATGCAAGAGGTTGTTCCTTGTAATTTTCAAAACGGGCTTTGGCACAAGCCAAACCGCTTTGTTTGCAATCAAGTAGGTAGGAAGATTCATACCAGACATCGCGCAAATGATCAATACCAAAAAGGTATTCGGCTCCATCCTTTTCCACGAGGATTTGTCTTTCCTCGGCAGGGACACCAAGCAATGCAAAACCGAGACCGTTTTCCGTCAAGTATTTTTCAACTTTTTTCGGTTCACGGGCCTGAATCAGGACACCCGGATTTTCAGCAAACAGAATTTTAATAAGGTCTTTTTCTGCAACAACGTCCAGACTAATATCCAAACCACCTTCTACATTGGCAAAACACATTTCCAGCATGGCAGTGATCAAACCACCTGCCGAGATATCGTGGCCAGCCACAATCCAGCCATGTTCAATAAAATACTGGACGGCATTGAAAGCTTCGCGGAAATATTCCGGTTTGGTCACGGTTGGAACCACATCACCCACTTTATTAAGAGACTGTGCAAAGGCAGAACCACCCAGTTTCAAACTATCAAATGAAAAGTCGATATGATACAAAGGATATTCCGGATTGATCACCAAAACAGGAGTCAGCACCTTTTTCACATCAGAGACTTCTGCACCGGCTGAAATGATCACAGTACCCGGAGCTAAAACTTTGTCGTCACCATATTTTTGAGTCATGGACAAAGAGTCTTTGCCGGTTGGGATATTGACACCCAAAGCAATGGCAAAATCACTGGCAGCTTGTACAGCGTTGTACAAGCGGGCATCTTCTCCCGGATTCTTGCAAGGCCACATCCAGTTGGCTGAAAGTGAGACACTGTCAATTTGTTCTGTAAGGGGAGCCCAAACAATGTTCGTCAAGGATTCGGCGATCGCCAGCACAGAACCTGCCGCCGGATCAACCAAAGCAGCCTGAGGCGCGTGGCCGATGGAAGTGGCGATACCGGCTTTACCACGGTAATCCAATGCGACGACACCAACGTCGGCCAATGGCAACTGTATTTCACCCACACATTGCTGGCGGGCAACTTTTCCGGTTACGGAACGGTCCACCTTGTTCGTCAACCAATCTTTACAGGCAACGGCTTCAAGTTGAAGCACAGTTTCAAGATATTCATCCAATAAGGCTGTTTCATATTTTACCGGTTCATAACTTTCTTCCACGGTATTGTCAGTGATCACTGTACGAGGAGGTTTTCCAATCAAATATTCCAAACGTAGGTCGATGGGACGCTGACCATCTTTTTGCTCAAAAATAAATTGATGGTCACCCGTCGTTTCACCGACTACATACATCGGGGAACGTTCACGATCGGCAACACGTTTGATAAAAGGGATGTCCTTTTCATTCACCAAAAGGCCCATACGTTCCTGACTTTCATTACCGATTATTTCTTTGGCCGAAAGGGTCGGATCACCAATAGGCAATTGGCTCATATCGATTTTCCCACCTGTACTTTCCACCAATTCAGACAAACAGTTCAGGTGACCGCCTGCTCCATGGTCATGGATAGATACGACA
>JALNXZ010000167.1 GCA_023230125.1 Bacteroidales bacterium
GTCCGTACCCTATATCAAAAAAATCATTGAAGCATACCGTATCCCCATCTTGGAGGTCGCCGGTTTTGAGGCAGACGATGTCATTGGAACGATTGCCTGGAAAGCAGAAAAAGTCGGATTCACCGTATATATGATGACTCCGGACAAAGATTACGGACAACTGGTTAAGGATAAAGTTTTTATGTACAAGCCTAAATACGGGTCAAATGATTGCGAAGTATTGGGGCCAGAAGAAATTAAGAGCAAATACAGTTTGACTGATACCAGACAAATGATAGACTATCTGGGATTGATGGGTGACAGCTCAGACAATATACCAGGTTGCCCGGGAGTTGGCGAAGTCACAGCCAAGAGCTTGATTGCCCAATTCGGAAGCATAGAAAACTTATTGAAAAATACCAATCAACTGAAAGGCAGTCTCAAAGATAAAATAACCAATAACAAAGATCAGATTTTGTTTTCCCAATTTTTGGCAACCATTCGGACAGATGTCCCCATTGAATTTGAAGAAGACAATTTAATCCGGGAGTCCATCAACGAAAATGAACTTCAGGAAATTTTTGAAGAATTGGAATTCCGGAATTTTTTGAACAGAATTAAAAACTCAACGATTACACCTGTAATTGAAAAGTCCAAAGAAAGCCCTAAAAAAATCGTGGAAACTCACGGACAAATTTCCATTTGGGATACTCTCGAATCCCCTACTGAAAAGAATTCAGAAACAGGCAATGCAAAAGAATTGAATCTGAAAAGTGAGGTAAAAAATACCTCCGAGAATAATAAATTCCCAGCCAACGTGCAGGACGATTCAAATAAATCGATTCTCAGGAGCTTAAAAACGGAACCTCACACCTACTATCTGCTTGATAATGAAAGCAAAATCAATGACTTTTTAGCCAAAATCTCTGTACAGGATTTTTTCTGCTTTGACACAGAAACGACGGGTTTGAACGCAATGACGGCAGAATTGGTAGGGATGTCCTTTTCCTGGACCAAAAAGGAAGCCTATTACATCCCTTTCCCATCAGACCAAAAAAAATGCAATGAAAAAATACAAAGTCTAAAAAGAATCCTTGAAAATCCCTCCGTACAAAAAATCGGACAAAATCTCAAATATGATATCGTCGTACTCAAAAAATATGACATCCATGTCAGCGGTCCGATTTTCGATACGATGGTGGCCCACTATCTGCTTCAACCGGAATTGAGACACAACATGGATTACCTTGCAGAAATTTATCTAAACTACCAGACCATTCACATCGTAGAACTCATCGGGGCCAAAGGAAAAGATCAAAAATCGATGAGGGACATCCCTCCTGCTGTGGTTTGTCCATATGCAGCAGAAGACGCAGACATTACCCTTCAGCTTAAAAATATCCTTGAACCTGAAATCAGTAAAAACAATCTGGACTTCCTTTGTTATGAAGTAGAAATGCCTCTGGTCCTGGTTTTGGCGGAAATGGAGACCACCGGTGTCAGTATTGACCAAGAATCCTTAAAACAAGCCTCCATCACCATGACTGAAAATTTAAACAAGCTGGAGGAAGAAATACAAAAGATGGCAGGTACCGCTTTTAACGTAAACTCACCCAAACAAATCGGGGAAATACTCTTTGAAACATTGGAAATTGGGGGAAAAGCGAAAAAAACCAAAACAGGACAATACTCCACCTCGGAAGATGTATTGGAAAGTCTGAAAGGAAAACATCCCATTGTTGAAAAAATACTGGAACAAAGAGGACTAAAAAAATTGCTCAGTACCTATATCGATGCTTTGCCGCAACTGATAAATCCCCATACAGGGAAAATACATACTTCATTCAATCAAACTGTTACAGCAACAGGCAGGCTCAGTTCAAGCAATCCGAATCTACAAAACATTCCGGTAAGGGATGCGTTGGGTAGAGAAATCAGAAAAGCTTTTGCTGCCGGACCTGGAGAAGTCTTTTTTTCCGCAGATTATTCACAGATCGAATTGCGCCTGATGGCCCATCTGAGTAAAGATCCGTCCATGATAGAAGCCTTCAGGAATGGGCATGACATTCATACGGCGACTGCCGCAAAAATTTATCAGATACCTTTGGAGCAAGTCACTTCAGATATGCGACGAAAAGCGAAAACAGCCAACTTCGGTATTATATACGGAATATCTGCTTTTGGGCTGGCCGAACGGATGGGTGTTTCTCGGGGAGAAGCGAAAGAACTGATTGATGGATATTTTGAAACATATCCACAAGTGAAGGCCTACATGGACAATGCCATCCGCGAAGCCGGAGAAAAGGGCTGGGTAGAAACCATTTACCATCGAAAAAGGTATCTTCCGGACATTCATTCACACAATGCCAATGTCCGTGGCTATGCTGAACGAAACGCCATTAACGCTCCCATCCAGGGAACAGCTGCAGATATCATCAAGGTGGCGATGGTGCAAATTCAGAAAACTTTTAAAGAAAAGGGTCTGAACACCAAAATGATTTTGCAGGTACATGATGAATTGAACTTTATAGTACCAGAAGCCGAACTCGAACAGGTTCGGAAAATTGTAAGCAGGGAAATGGAAATGGCCGCAAACCTGGATGTTCCATTGAAAGCCGATACAGGTTTTGGAAAGAATTGGCTGGAAGCTCATTCGTAAATGGGTTATTTTTAGTAATTTTGTGGCCTTAAAAATTTTTAAGATAAAAAATCGGGGCACTTCCCCATCATCCTTTATATATCAACATTATGGCTTTACAATGTGGCATCGTCGGCCTTCCAAACGTGGGTAAATCAACCTTGTTCAATTGCTTATCTAACGCGAAGGCACAAGCAGCAAACTTCCCATTTTGCACCATCGAGCCCAATGTCGGCGTCATCACTGTTCCCGATGAACGACTGAACAAGCTGGTTGAAATGATCCATCCAAAAAATGTTGTTCCAACCACGGTTGAAATCGTTGATATTGCAGGACTGGTAAAAGGAGCCAGCAAAGGTGAAGGTTTGGGAAATAAATTCCTGGCCAACATCCGTGAGACGGACGCCATCTTGCATGTACTTCGCTGTTTTGACGATGACAATGTCACACACGTAGATGGAAGCATCAACCCGATCCGTGATAAGGAAATCATTGATTATGAGCTTCAAATAAAAGACTTGGATACCATCGACAGCCGCATCCAAAAGGTTCAGAAGCAAGCCCAGACCGGTGGTGACAAGATTGCCAAACAAACTTTGGAAGTTCTCCTGAAATTCAAGGAAACGCTGGAACAAGGCAAGTCTGCTAGGACTGTTCAGTTTGAAACCAAAGATGAAATAAAAATTGCCCACGATCTCTTCTTGCTCACCAGTAAGCCGATGATGTATATTTGCAATGTGGATGAAGCCTCTGCGGTAAACGGCAACAAATATGTAGACATGATTCGCGAATCAGTGAAGGATGAAAACGCTGAAATTCTGATTGTTGCCGCAAAAATCGAATCAGAAATCGCAGAATTCGAGACCTACGAAGAAAGGCAGATGTTTCTAGAAGAAATTGGTCTGAAAGAATCCGGTGTGAACCGACTGATCAAATCAGCCTATAAATTATTGAACTTAAGCACCTATCTTACGGCCGGTATTCCTGAATGCCGTGCCTGGACGTTCAAGACCGGGAGCAAGGCTCCTGTTTGTGCCGGTATCATCCACAGACTTTGAAAAAGGATTCATTCGTGCTGAAGTCATTAAGTTTGAGGATTATGTGAAATATGGGTCAGAAGCAGCAGTTAAAGAAGCTGGAAAGATGTATGTAGAAGGAAAAGAATATGTAGTTCAGGATGGTGATATCATGCACTTCCGTTTCAACGTTTAGTATTAATCGGACGCCAGATTGTTGCATTACAGCTCACTCGTTCTTCTTAAAATCATTTCTTCCCTTTTAATATGCGTTTGATATCACTCAATTTATTGAGTGCCTCCAGCGGTGTTAAGTTGTTGACATCGACTTTGAGGATTTCGTCACGGATTTGGGAAAGAACCGGATCATCCAATTGAAAGATACTCAACTGCATACCTGAACGTTCAGAGGCGATTTCCTTGGTCGGCTTTGCGATATTGCCTTTACGGTTTTCCGCCTCCATTTGTCCGAGAATTTGATTGGCTCTTTTCAGAATGCTTTGAGGCATACCTGCCATCTTGGCAACATGGATACCAAAACTGTGCTCGGTACCGCCACGTTCTAGTTTTCTCAGGAATAGGACCTTGCCATCTG
>JALNXZ010000168.1 GCA_023230125.1 Bacteroidales bacterium
GAAACATGGGCATCGTTAATCAAGGGAGTAAGCGGAGCCGGGCCTATTACGCGCTTTGATACGTCAAAGTTTAAGACCAAATTCGCTTGCGAAGTTAAAAATTATAATCCTGCTGATTTTTTTGACAGAAAAGAGGGGCGCAAATACGATTTGTTCGCTCAATTTGCGCTCATTGCCGCAAAAGAAGCCATTGCTGATTCAGCTCTGGACACCAAAAAGGAAGATCTTGACCGCATTGGTGTTATTTGGGGTGCCGGGATCGGAGGCATTTCCACTTTTGAAGAAGAAGTTGCTGAATTTGCCAACGGTGACGGAACACCAAGATTTAGTCCGTTTTTCATCCCAAAAATGATTTCAGACCTCTCCGCCGGACACATTTCCATTGAGTTCGGTTTCAGAGGCCCGAATTTTTGTACGGTTGCAGCTTGTGCTTCTTCTTCCAATGCCATTGCTGATGCGTTCAATTATATCAGATTGGGAAAGGTGAATGTTTTTGTTTGTGGTGGTTCTGAAGCTGCCATCACCGCTGCAGGTGTGGGTGGTTTTAATTCAATGCATGCTCTTTCTACCAAAAATGATGAATATCTGACAGCATCCCGTCCGTTCAGCAAAAGCCGCGATGGCTTTGTGATAGCTGAAGGTGGTGCTTGCCTGATTCTGGAAGAACTCGAACACGCGTTGGCCCGCGGTGCAAAAATTTATGCTGAAATTGCCGGTGTCGGCCTGTCTGCAGATGCTTATCACATGACTGCCCCTCATCCGGAAGGACTTGGAGCCATCAACGTGATGAAGAATACCTTGTCAGACGCTGACATGCAGCCTGAAGACATCGATTATATCAATGTACACGGAACATCCACCGGACTTGGTGACCTCGCTGAGGTAAAAGCGATCAAAGCTGTTTTTGGAGAGCAGGCTTATAACCTGAACATCAGCTCCACAAAATCACAAACCGGACACCTACTTGGTGCAGCAGGTGCGCTTGAAGCAATAGCAAGCATACTTGCCATCCGGGATAGCATCATCCCTCCTACAATCAATTTTCAAGAAGGAGATGAAGATCCGGAACTGGATTACAATCTGAAATTTACTTTTAACAAAGCTTGCAAGCGTGAAATAAGAGCCGCTCTTTCCAATACTTTTGGTTTTGGTGGTCACAACGCCAGTGTCATCGTTAAAAAATGGAATCCAAACTCTTGATTTCAAATCTTATACAAAAGATAAGGCTCCTGACTGTCAAACAGAAGGAGCCTTATTTGTTATTTCGAAGTATACTGGGTTTTTATCCGCGTGACATAGAAATATACAAACAGGCTCTTCGACATAAATCGCTGTCACTTCGCTCAGAAGATGGCATGTTGTTAAACAATGAACGGCTGGAGTTTTTAGGAGATGCCGTTCTAAATGTCCTTGTTGCAGATATCCTTTTCAAACAGTTTGAAACGGAAAACGAAGATTTCTTGTCAAAAACCAGGTCAAAAATCGTCCAGCGGAACAGTTTGAACAAAATTGCCATGGATCTGGGGCTGGACAAGCTAATCGTTACCTCAACACCGGTTGAATTACCTCATCACTCCATCTACGGAAATGCCTTAGAAGCACTGATAGGAGCCATTTACATAGATCAAGGGTATCGGCGATGTAAACTTTTTCTTGAAAAAAAAATACTGGAAATATACGTTGATATTGAGCGAGTTGCAAATACAGATGTCAACTTTAAGTCCAAACTGATAGAATGGAGTCAACATGAAAAAGCCTCCCTTCTTTTCAATACACAAGAATTGCAGAAGCTGGAGAAAACGACCTCAAAATTTAAAGCCTCTGCCCTATTAAACGGAATATCTATCGGAGAAGGTGAAGGTTCATCCAAAAAAGAAGCACAGCAAGAAGCCGCAAAAGTGGCACTATCCTATATTGACGACTCTCCTGAAGAAATTAAAGCTTTGTTGGAAAGTCAGGTAGCAGGAAATCCTGAATCATAGAAGATTCTTAAGATTTATAGTTTTCTCATAAAGTGTGAATGTTGAGTACAAAAAAATCACTACTTTTGACGGAATCAACCGAAACGCTTAACAATATGGCATTCGATCTCATATCAAATTTTGTCAGTCTGTTTTTAAAAGACCGCTTTGAAGAAATTGAAGATTTTCGTTCAGAAGCTTCTGATATCCAAAGTGAGCAACTTTTCAATTTATTGAGGGAGGCAGAAAATACTGAATGGGGAAAAAAGTATGATTTCAAAACCATTTTCAGCTATCAGGATTTTCGTGAACGACTACCAATACAAAGGTCAAAGGATCTTCGCCCTTATTTGGAAAGAATGAAATTAGGAGAATCCAACATCCTTTGGCCTGGCCTTCCGAAAGGTATCATCCCAACATTCGGTTACGAGCAAATCCCCATCAGCGAACAAGCCCTCGACGAAATCTTTTTTCAAGGTATCAATGATTGTTATGCCTTATACCTTCACCAAAATCCGGAAAGTAGACTTTTCAGCGGCTATATGGTGTCTGTGGGAAATGGGAAAGGAGATCTTTTCATGTACGATCTGTTTCGTCTTCTTCATGAAAACGAGCCATTCATCAGTTCTCTTTTCGATATGCCAAGACAAATGGCCGACGAAAAGAACCAAAAAAAATGTTCAGATCTGATCCTTAAGGAAATCAAAGGACAGAAAGTATCCTGCTTTAAGGGTTCCCCCGAATGTTTGAACACCTTACTTGAAAGAGCTGGAGGTAATCTTGAAAACACAAATTTAAGTCAACTATGGCCAGATGCAGAAATCTTATTTCACAGAACTCCTGTCACGACATCCAAACTGATAGAGGCGAAAAAAACATTACCTCCAGTTCTAGCATATCAAGCAACCTACTGTAGCCCTGAAGGATTGTTCGGAATTCAGGACAATCTCAACGACCTATCCTATTTGCTGATGCTTGACCTGAGTACATTCTACGAATTCTACCCTGCAGATGGAGCAGAGAATCAATGCACTCCATTGGAAGACATAGACCTTGATACCGATTACCAAATGGTCATCACAAATTGCTCGGGTCTTTGGCGATATTGTTCAGAAGGGCCGAAACTCAGATTTGTTTCGAAAAAGCCTTATCGATTTATACTTATTTGATTTTATCTCTCAAATTTTTAAGCAATATGCAACACGATTTAGTATTGTACAATACGCTATCTCGAAAAAAAGAAGTATTTAAACCCATTCACGAAGGCCGTGTCGGTCTTTATGTCTGCGGTCCGACAGTATATGGAGATGCCCATTTAGGCCATGCCCGCCCTGCCATCACTTTTGACTTATTGTTCCGCTACCTGACGCAAATCGGATATAAGGTACGTTATGTCCGAAACATTACAGATGTAGGCCATTTGGAAAATGACGCCGATGAGGGAGAAGATAAAATCGAGAAAAAAGCACGTCTGGAGCAGCTTGAACCAATGGAGGTGGTTCAATTCTATACCAACCGTTACCATCGAGCCATGGAGGCTCTTAACGTATTGCCGCCCAGTATTGAACCACACGCATCCGGTCATATCATCGAACAAATACAATTTGTACAAAAAATATTGGATAACGGCTGGGGATATGTTAGTAACGGATCTGTTTATTTTGACGTTGAAAAGTACAACAAGGTTTATCATTACGGCAAACTTTCAGGACGCAATGTTGAAGATCTGTTAAGCACCACACGCATGTTGGACGGACAGTCTGAAAAGAAAAGCAGTATGGATTTTGCACTCTGGAAAAAATCATCACAAGAACATATCATGCATTGGCCATCTCCCTGGAGTGAAGGCTTTCCAGGCTGGCATCTGGAATGTTCCGCAATGGGTACCAAATATCTTGGTGATGAGTTTGATATTCATGGCGGAGGCATGGATCTACTTTTTCCGCATCATGAATGCGAGATTGCGCAATCTGTCGGAGCACTGGGGCATGAAACAGTCCATTACTGGATGCACAACAACATGATTACCATCAATGGGCAGAAAATGGGCAAATCACTGGGAAATTTCATTACTTTGGAAGAATTCTTCGAAGGAAAACACCCGCTCCTTACACAGGCATTCAGCCCGATGACAATCCGTTTCTTTATTTTACAGGCCCACTATCGCAGCACGGTGGATTTTAGTTCAGAGGCTCTCCAGGCCTCTCAAAAGGGCTACGAACGTTTAATGGACGCTTATGCCCGCCTGCA
>JALNXZ010000169.1 GCA_023230125.1 Bacteroidales bacterium
ATCGCTCTCTTCGGGCAGCGGCATAACCTCCGTCTCCGCTAGTCCAGGTTTGTGTCCACTCGACTCCGGCACAAAAATTTCGTTTCTTCGAACCTTCAATATTTTGTTTTGCCGGACTCTTCGTGTCCACTGCACCCGTCCGTCGAAGTCGACGTCGGCCACGCCGCTGCCCTTCAGTGCGCTTTCCGAAATGTCTGATGCACCACGTTACTGAGCTTTTCTTTTCAATGATGTTCCAACCCCATCAATATCCTTTGCTTTTTATAAAAAAGGTTTCTATAATACATTTCTAAATATTCATTCTGTTTGATTTAAAATATACAAAAAGTTTATTGAATATTTCATCATACAATAATCAGATAATTTGTATTTTAGCCACCGGAAAGACACTTGATATTAATTTTATCTTCAATTGAATAAATTGATCTCACAGACTAACCACCTGAAGACCAAGTTAAAATAGCAATATGGACATTAATACAAAAGCAATGTGGTTTGAATTTATTTAGCGTATAATCGCATTGCTATTATAAAAACCAAATAAACGCAGTTGATAAAATGCTGTATGTCAAGATCGTTAAAATAGATTGATTATACTGTTGTTGGGGGCAATGCTAAGACGCGTATTTCATCAATATTCTATTGACTAAAAAATAACAAATAACAAACAAAACAAGCATGAAAAAAACGATTTTACTATCATTATTCTTAACATTGCTAATAGTTTCATGTAAGAACGATGAAGATATTCTTACAAGTCATGTGTTAAGCGGAGAAGTTGAGAAAGGCCCTTTTGTCCAAGGCTCTACAATTACGGTGCATGAATTGGATAAGAGCCTCACATTAACTGGTCGTTCATTTCAAACTACCATATCAAGCAATGATGGTAGCTTTAGTCTAGAATCTATTCAACTAGTATCACCCTATGTTCAAATAGGGTGCGATGGATATTTTTATAATGAAGTTTCAGGAGAATTGTCAAAAAGTCCTATTCATCTAGAATCTATTGTAGATTTAACCAACAAACAGAGCGTAAAAGTTAACATTTTGACCCATTTAAGCGAAAACAGGATTAAGAGGTTAATGACAAGTAATAAAATTACTTTTGCTGAAGCATTCTCAAAAACCAGAGAAGAATTATTACATTGTTTTGGCTTACAAGCATATAAAGATAAGGATTTCAATGAATTTTCAATTACAAATGGAAATGCCGAATCGGGAGCATTGATCGTAATTTCTTCGATACTCTTGAAAGATAGAACAGAAGCTCAGTTGACTGAATTTTTAGCTAAGATAGAATCTACCTTTAGTGATACAGGTACCTTACCAGATTCTATTCTCCAAACGTTAAGAGAGGAAAGTTACCTATTGGAAACAGATCAGATTAAAAATCACATCATCGAAAGATATAAAGAATTGGGAGAAGATATTAATGTTCCTGAACTAAGTTATTTTATAGATTGGGATAAGGATGGTATTGCAGGTAATGAGCTAGGAGATCCTAATGTGACAAGAGAACTATCGTTTGAGAAAGACACCATAAATGTAGGTAAAGAGGGCGGGCGTATTGCTATAAAGATTAATTCCAATGTACCATATACCCTTAACAGCAGAAAAGTCGATAATATTTCAATAATAACAGATTATAATATAAGAGATAGCATCAAGTTAACAAAGACCATTGAGGAAGGTGAGCTCATCTTAAATGTTCAACCGTCTAACGGTCAGTTCATGAATCCGGAGATAATTAGTGTTTACACTTTTGATGGAAAAGTAAAGGCCAATCTGGTGTTAAAGCAAGATGGAGATCTCTCTAAAGGACTAACTGGCTCCATTTTTAATTCCACTGTTGCTGATTTGGTAAAAGCAATTGATTTTACATATACTGCAGAAGCACTATACAGTGGCACTTACAATGTAACAAATGCAAACTCTTGGTATCCATTTTGTACACATAAAATTAACTCGAGTAATTCGTATATAAGTTCAGCATGGTCTAATTTATACAAAGTAAACCGCGACTTAATTACTATTGATAAATTAATAAATGATAAGAAGGCTTTATCATATACGATTTCACTTCGAGCACTAATTTACTATCATTTAATCACTCTTTGGGGAGATGTGCCTTTTGTGGATAATACATTGACATTAGATGAAAGTTGGAGAATTAGCAGAAATAAAAAGGCCGATATTTATGCATCATTAAAACCAATTCTTGAATCTGCTATCATTAACTTACCACAGAATGAAGTAGATCCATATTTTATCGTTTCAAATAATGTTCCCAAGGCATTACTTGCAAAAATTAAAATGCAAGAAGGGTTGTATGATCAGGCATTGATACTTTTAAAGGAAATCATCGAAAGTGGAGATTACAGCCTTAGTACGAGTCGTGAGAAGTCATTGTCTGAAGGGAGTAACGAATTGGTTTTTGCAATTAATTTGAAATCCTACCCAATGACTAATTATACACAATGGATTGAAAGTAATCAATATTTACCATTAATAAGTTATTCAGAACTATTATTGCTTGCGGCGGAGTGTTCTGATAAACTTGGCAATGCTTCAAAAGCTTGTAACTACTTAAATCAGCTGTTAACCCGAGATGGGAAACCAATTTCAACGCAAAATGACTTTGATAGTAAACTTAAAGATACATGGAAAAATACAATGAAAGGTGGATTTTCGTATTTTGATTTTTTAAAAAGAAATGGCTGTGCTGTCGCAGAATTGGGGATTCAGACATATCAGCAACTTTTTCCAATTCCATTTAATGAGATGATGACTAATCCATCTATGACACAGAATCCAGGCTATTAAGAATCGCCCAACGTTAAAAAAAACACTGCCCCCAACACCACCCAAAGCACAAGCCCCCAAGCTTCGCAATGGGGGCTCGCGCCCTGGCTCTCCGTTAGGGGGCATAATAAAATTCGGCATTTTGAAATTTTTCTGTTCACTCTTGAGATAACTTTGGAAAAATGTGTTATCTTTGGGGATAACTTTTAACTATGGCAAGACAGATAATTTTTTACGGTGATTACTTCATTGATTTCTATAAAGACCTTGATGACAAGGTGAAGGATAAAGTGAAGTACGTTCTTGAGTTGATAAAACAGGTAGATCGAGTTCCGGAAAAGTTCTTGGCTCCGATGACAGGATATGACGGATTATTTGAAGTACGAGTAGAGTACCAGTCAAACATTTATCGGATATTCTGTTGTTTTGACCAAGGACAATTGGTTGTTTTGTTCAATGGATTTCAGAAGAAGACTCAAAAAACGCCAAAAGATGAAATCGATCGAGCCATGAAATTAAAGGATAAGTATTTTAACTCCAAAAAATGAAGAAGATGACAGATTACAGCAACATTAGGAATTTTGATGAATTGATAGAGAGAGAGCACGGCAAAATCGGGACTGATAGTCGCAATGAATATGAAGAACGTGCCCAAATGTTCATCGTTAGCGAGATGCTTAAAGAAGCCAGACTGGAGGCGAATCTTACTCAAGAGCAATTGGCTGATAAAGCAGGCACGAAAAAAAGTTATATCTCTAAAATTGAAAATGCAAAGGGCAATATCCAATTATCAACTTTGATACGGATTTTTGAAAAAGGATTGGATAGGAAAATAGGTTTGACCTTTTTATAAAAAAATTACGCTCCTTAACACCGCCCAAGCCACACCCGCCTGTCGGCGGTCTCGGTCTGGCTACCCGTTAGTGGAAACCATAAGAGCGCACATTTCTAGTTTCTTGCAATAATTCATTTAGAATTTGTGGCTAATTGTATATTTGTAGAAAAGGGAAAATAATATGAGTGCTATACGACTATTTGATAATAAGCAGATTAGATCAGCTTGGAATGAAGAAGAGGGAAAGTGGTATTTTTCAGTTCAGGATGTAGTTCAACTTTTATCTGACTCTGTTGATGTTAAGGATTACATCAAGAAGATGAAGAAACGTGATTCTGAGTTGAATGTCAACTGGGGGACAATTTGTCCCTTGGTTGAAATGACAGCGGCAGACGGAAAAAACCTGAATACTCCATCTTGACTGCAGAGATTTCGAGGGTAACTTTTGGGATAAATCCATCGGAGCATAAGCTGATAAAAGGGTTGAAAAGCCAAAACCTCAGGGATCATATGACAGATTTGGAGTTGATATTTTCCATGCTTGGCGAGGCTTCAACAAAGGAGAT
>JALNXZ010000170.1 GCA_023230125.1 Bacteroidales bacterium
TACCTGAATGGGTAAAGGTGGAGTCGCCAATTACAGCAACGGCATATTTTAAACCTGCATCTGATGCGCCTTTGGCCATCGTGATGGACGCGCCCATGTCAACACAGGAATGGATGGCTTTATAGGGAGGCAAGTACCCGAGTGTGTAACAACCAATATCACCGAATACTTTGGAATCTTCTCCTTTTTCATGTACGGAAACATTCAGGGCATCGTACATGTCGCGGTGACCGCAACCGACACACAATGAGGGCGGACGGTTTTTCACCACTTCAGGAAGTTCCGGTGTTTCCGGTAATTCAAAACCAAAGGCTTTACCGACAATATCAGGATTCAGTTCTCCTGCTCTCGGCAACAAGCCATCCTTTTTCCCATGAACGGTCAGACCTATTCCCAGAAGTCCTTTTAGCTGGTCTTCTATGACGGGATACCCTTCTTCTACAACAACCAATTCCTTGCATTCCGTAGCCATCTTACGCAATTTTGCTTCAGGCAGCGGATATTGTCCGATTTTCAAAACGGGGAAAGGACATCCTTCAGGATAATTTTCCATCAGGTAATTGAATGCAATACCGCTGGCGACAACACCTTTGGATTTATCTGCGCCATCTATGTAGTGGTTGTATATTGATTCTTCTGAATATTCCAGATAATTTTTTTGGGATTCCAGCAATTTCTTGTATTGCAAGCGTGCTACTGCAGGCAACAGTATAAATTGTTTGGGATCTTCTGAATAATGAAGCTTATTCTGTGGTTTCATTTCACGACGTACAATACCAGCTCTGGAGTGCGCCAAACGAGTCACAATACGCAACATGACAGGTACGCCACAACGTTCTGACAATTCGAAACCGTTATAAACCATATCGTAAGCTTCCTGCTGAGAGGATGGCTCCAATATCGGAATCATTGCAAAATTACCATAGAACCTAGAGTCCTGTTCATCTTGTGAAGAGTGCATGGATGGATCGTCAGCGGATACAAAAACCAGACCACCGACTATACCTGTTATGGCAGAATTGATGAAAGGATCTGCACAAACATTGACGCCCACGCATTTCATGCAAACCATGGCACGTTTACCCGCAAAGGACATACCCAGTGCAGCTTCCATGGCCGTTTTCTCATTGGTAGACCAGCGACAGTGAATTCTTTCTGTTTTATTTTTTTGAGCATTCTGAATGTATTCTGTAATCTCGGTCGAAGGAGTCCCGGGATAGGCATAAACGCCTGAGAGACCAGCGTCCAATGCGGCTTGCGCAATTGCTTCATCTCCGAGTAAAAGTAATTTATCCATATTTAGTCTGATATAATCTGCAAAACGTGCAAAAGTACATATTTTACTCTAGAATCCCATTGTTATTTAAAGCTTGATGATATGCTTTAGCGTTCCTATTATGCTGAGATAAAGTGGTGGCAAATGCGTGATAACCTGAAAAATCATCTTTGGCACACATGAAAAGATACGAATGGTGCATGGGCATCAATACAGCATCAATGGCCTGGATGGATGGAATACGGATAGGGCCTGGAGGCAATCCCAGGTTTTTGTACGTATTATATGGTGAAGATATTTTTGTATGTTCTCTCAGAATACGTTTGATTGTAAAATCGCCAACTGCAAATTTAACGGTCGGATCTGCCTGAAGTGGCATGTCTATCCGCAATCTGTTTAAATACAGACCGGCGACCTTGGGCATCTCATCCGCTTTATTTGTTTCTTCTTCCACGATGGAGGCCAATGTTGAGACTTCTGCTTGTGTAAGGTCAATTTTCTCAGCTTCTGCTTTTCTGTTATCGTTCCAGAATTTGTCATATTCTCTCTGTAAAAGATCCAAGAGCTTTTGGGGTGTTGTATTCCAGTATATATCATAAGTATTTGGAATGAAGATGCACATATAATTTCCGGCAGTATAATTCTTCATATTTCTCCATGCATGATCTCTGAAGCAGTTCAGGATGCTCAATGAATCAATCATCAGTTGTTTTGATAATCTTCCTGATAAAGCCTCCACTGTACGTATATTATTGAATGTCAGTTTAACAGGAGTTTGCAAGCCCGATTTTAGGTTTTTCGCTATCCTGAAATTTGATATTCCAGGTGTCAGGTCATAACGGCCAGGGTGGACATTTTCCTTATAATCCAAAAAATTTAATAGCTTGACCAACCTTCTTGGATGCTTGATCTTTCCAACTTCAACGAGTTGTTTTAACACTTTTTCTTGATTATCACCAGGTCTTACATAAATGCTGACGGTTTTTTCGATTTTGCAGGGTGATTTGACAAATGTCATAAAAAGATTCCCTGCAACATAAATGGCTATTGCCATCAGGCAGAGCTTCAATAAACGGGAGCTTGAACGCTTCATTTGATCTATAATTTAATTGCCCAAAAGTAGCTGTTTTTTTCAAAATAATTACATCCTTAAAGTTTGGCGTGTAAAAAGACTTTTCTATCTTTGCAGCGCGAAAAGCGAATCAGCTGGCGCTCCCGGAAGGATGGGTGAGTGGCTGAAACCACCAGTTTGCTAAACTGACGTACTCGCAAGGGTACCGGGGGTTCGAATCCCCCTTCTTCCGCAAAAAAGGCAGTCTTGAAAATAGGCGGTCTTTTTTTGTTTTTATTTCACATCATTGGGCATTCTGCTATAAAAGAATAACAATATGGCAGACAATACCGCCGTGCAAGCCCCAAAATAAAATGGTACACTTGAATTCACATGATCATACAAGAGTCCGGCAATCAAACTGGCCGGAAGCAAGGTGATGCCAAGCAATGCATTGTAAATACCCAATCCTGTACCTTTTTTATTCTTATCAATGATATCGGATACAAAAGCCTTCTGTATACCGTCAGTCATGGCGGAATATAATCCATACATTGCAAAAAGCAGGATGATGACATTCAGATTTTTAGTGATTCCAAAGCCAAAATATACCAGCGCATAGATTAGAAATCCTCCTATCAGCAGTTTCTCCTTGCCGATTTTGTCCGAAAGGCTTCCCATCGGAATGGCCAGCAAAACCGAAACAACACTTGAAATCAGGTAGACCAAGGGAATAAAAGCAACCTTCACTCCCACTTCATTGGCTTTGACGAGCAACAAGGCATCGGTAGAATTTCCCAGTGTGAAGACAAAGATGATTCCTAAGAACAGATAGAATTTTTTTGAAAAATCTTTAAACCTAAAATTCTTAAGAAGTTGATGATCTCGTATTTTTGCCTCCTTGATGCCAAAAATAATGACCAGAATACCTAGAAATCCGGGGATGGCAGCAAAAAGGAAAATCAACTGATAGTTCTCGTGGTAAAATAGCAGCAAGACAAAGGCCAGTAATGGCCCGACAATGGCACCCATGTTGTCCATCGCTTTTTGAACGCCGAAACTTTTACCTGTTTCACCATTGGTGACCGAACCTGCCACCAAACTATCGCGGGGAGCTGTGCGAATCCCCTTTCCTACCCTTTCAACAAATCTCAGATACAAAACCTGCAAAGGGGAAACGACAAAAGCATATAGTGGCATAATCAACGCAGAAAGGCCGTATCCGATCAACATGAAGGGCTTGTTTTTCCCAATCTTGTCACTCCAGAAACCTGACAAGGATTTGATCAGAGCGGCAGTACTTTCTGCTATTCCTTCAATCAAGGAGAGACTTGTTTTAGAGGCACCCAAGGATAGCAGGAACATCGGCATGACCGAATATACCATTTTGGTGGAAGTGTCCGTTAGAAAGCTGGTAAGGCCTGTAAAGAATATATTTTTGTTTACACCTAGAAATTGTTTGTCTTTTTTTACTCCAACTTTTTCTTTCATCTTGTTTAGATTAAGAATAACAGTAAACCTATCAACAATACCCATCCTGAATAAAATGTAATTGTTGCTCCAACATCGCCACCTTTGGCATACCAAATCCGGCATCACGGGCGGCAGATAGAGGCTCAGAATAAATGGCCTCAATTTCAAGAGGCCTTTTAAAGTCATAATCCAGCTTCATGCTTGGTGCATAGGGTTTCATTCTGAGTGTCGAATCAAGCATATCCTTTGCAAAGCCTTCTTCAATCTGCACACCGCAAGCGTTGGCTGCACCGATCACTTCAAGCATCAAGTCATGTATGAGGTCGTATGTCTCCTTATTATGCATCAGGCGTTTCGTCGTTGTGTTCAGCACTACGCACATACCAT
>JALNXZ010000171.1 GCA_023230125.1 Bacteroidales bacterium
ACTGCGTTATAGACGCTGGTACGCTTGGATTCCAGCTTTGCCGTATCGGCAGTTGCAAGGAGATAGAACTGGGCAGGAGAACGGGAATCGGTCTTGGAGTATTCGTTGACGATGTTCAGGCCAAAGGCCTCGATGGCATCGGTAGTGGTCAGTTCACGGTAGTAGACCCCCTGCACAGGCTCACCGACAGACAATGATAGCTGGTTAAGAATGTCCTCATACGCCATGAGCTTGGCATTGAACACGACTTGGGTGTTCCCTTTTCCTACAAAGGCTGTCCGGTTTGAGGACACGACAGGTGTATAGACCCACGACGGTAGGCCTTCAACTTGAGAACGAACCAGGTTGGAGAGGGAGGTACACGAAAAAAAGAGAGAGAGGAAGAGCAGTAGCACTGCCAAAACCAAACCATGTTGCCTGAATCTCTGTTTCATTGTATGCATCCTCTACCAAGTGTACGCCAAGCCAAGCTGCATGAACAGACCTGAGCTGTACGTGATGACCTCTGAAGCCCAATGCCTGCTCCCCAACCCAACGTCGAAGCCTATACCATTACAATGATAGCGGTAGGTAAAGACAGCACTGCTTCCATACAGCAGATCTGATTGAGCAAAAGAGTAGCCAAGGCCTAGGGTACACCTCATTGCAAGGCTGCTGTTGCGCCAGAATCCAGAGTGAATGCCTAATACCATCGACAGGGGAAGGTTGACTGCAAAGCCTGCCTGTCCATACAAACTGGAATTAGTACCAGTAAGGTCGAAACCTCCCCCCAGTACAAAGGTAAAGGGGTAGAGGCCGACTTCCTGGCTGTATAGGCCTTCTATGCCAAAGCTAGGGCTATAACTTGTTGTAAGCAAACGGGAAACAGAGAGGGATACGGATTTTCCTGCCTGCTTCTCAAGTTTCATACCGGGGAGCAGTTTTTTTCCACTGGTCCCCACCAGGAGAGAGACAGGATCTTCTTCACCAAAGACTTGTTGGACAACCACAGATGCCCACCTCTTGCCCTGGGAATCGAGGCCCGTGTAGTGATCACCTTTTTGCAGGGAAGCAAGGGAGGCATACCCTTGGTTATAGGTATAATCGATGAGCAAGCCATCCTCTGTTTCAAAGAGAGCCCTTCCATCATAGAGAAGCATTGAGGAGAGTTTCTGCTCCAAGTGTTTCTCCATATGTTTTGCATCCTTACCCTCTGCACTCAGCAGGAGCTGAAGCGCCTTCTCCCCATAGCTGAACAGAACAGCAGCAGAAAGAGTGTTAGGATTGGTTTCAAGGAGATTAGAGATAGAGACCGTGAGCACTCCCTCCCCGTCCATTCGGGAGAGGAGGGATAGCTCACTGACACGTGCAACTACACCCGCCATGAGTGCGTAAGAAGCTCCCTCCCCTTCAGCATTGACCACAAGTGCCGGTCGGGCAAAGACAGAGGAGAGACAAAGGAGCATCATGAGGGAAAGCCTTGCACGTCTCACTTCTCAGAACCTACCTTGATGATTTCCTTGACGAGGTTGGCGCTATCTTCCATGGCTGGAAGGGCTGCCCACTCAAAGCGAGAATGGAGGTTGTGCCCACCGGTGAAGATGTTTGGACAGGGTATCTTATGTTCATTAGCCATCCTGGCTCCATCGGTACCGCCTCTGATCAGGGCCTCCTCCAGATCCATTCCCAAGCGTCTTCCCGCTTCACGCAGGTGGTCCATGGCGATGGGCTTTTCCTTTGCTATCATGGCCATGTTGTAGTAGACATGCTTTGCATCGACATGTACCTTTCCCTGGGGATAGAGTGCCTCAGATGTCTGGGCAAGCAGTTTCAGGGCATCAATACGGTGATCAAGAGTAGGAAGGTCAAAGTCCCTGAGGTAGACGGTCAGGTCGACCTCTGTGGCGTTGCCTCTGATGGTATGGGCACAGTAATAGCCATAACGGCCATCGGTGGCCTCTGGACTCTCTGCCTGAGGGAGGGCGTTTATGAAGGCGGCTGCCATGGTGAGGGCATTGACCAGCCTTCCTCGTGCAGCACCCAGGTGATAACTCACCCCGGAGAAATGTACATTGACAGTAGCAGCATTGAAGCACTCGCTCTCAATCTCAAAACGCTTGCCTCCATCGACGGTATAACAGTATGCGCAACTGATCTTGTCATAGGGGAAAATGTCCATCCCTGCTCCGGTCTCCTCATCACAGGTGAAGATGAGTTCCAAGGGCCCGTGCTTGAAGGAGGGGTCGCTACTGATACCTTTTGCCACTGCCATGATGGCGGCGACTCCTGCCTTGTCATCACTGCCTAGCAAGGTGGTGCCATCGGTGACGATGAGCGTCTCACCCTTGTACTGGGCGAGCTCTTCGTTATCACTGACCTGTATGGTGTACTCCTTGTTCAGGGGGATGTCAGAACCATCATAAGAATCAATGACCCGGCTCTTCACCCCATTGCCAGGGACATCGTCAGCAGTATCGACATGCGCCATGAAGCCAATGGTAGGGACTTCATAGTCGAGATTGGAAGGAATACGTGCGATGACCACCCCATGCGTATCGACTTGGATATCAGAGTGACCCATCTCCTTAAGTTCAGATACCAGTAGGTTCAGCAGGTCCCACTGGCCATCGGTGGAGGGGCTCTTCGTTGCGACGAGTGTATCCTCACTCATGGTGTCTATAGCTGCATATCGTAAAAATCTCTGAAGAATATCTTCAGCAAAAGTACTTCTCATTGCGTTTCTCCTATGCCCCCATTATTCCACAAACACAACCGCTGGGCAACAAGCAAAAGCTCTGAAGCAAAAAAGAGACCCTCCTAAGAGGGCCACTGTCATAAGAGAAGGACTAAACACTAAAATTATATTTCTTGAGCATTGGCTTTACCATGTCTATGACGTTGTACAGGGCAAAGACACAGATCACAATACCTGTCACCACAAACCCTCGTTTCAGCGTAGTGCCTACCGCGATCATGCTGGATGCCAGGGCGAAGGATATCTCAGGCTCGGTAGTGACTGAGATGAGCCACTCATTGAAGGAAGCGTCAAGCTCACCTCCAAACTGATAGTAACGCCAGATGGACATCACCGTGCTGGCAACAACTCCACTGGCTATGGCGATGGCTGTTGCAGCTGAAATCTTTCCCCAGAACACAACGGTAGGAATACAGGCATAGACTATCCCTGCAGTAAAAAGCACGATGGAGCGGACCAACAACTTCTGCATATCCTTCCAAAAGGGAGCCCTCTGGGAAGGGGACAGCCCCCTCGAGAAATACTCTGCCTCTGTCAGCATCAAAGAACGGTTCTCAGAAAGTTTCTGCTCGAGGGAGGCCATCTCCTCTTCACTGATCAAGTTCCGGGCAAATTCAACAACCTTCTGGGCCTGGTCCTCAGAGCCAACATCGTTTACCGCATAGCAGAATTCCAGATACTGCCTACCCTGCTCCTCACTGAGAGTACTCTGAACAATATCATCCCCTGTGTACTCGGAAGAGGAAAGAGCGCGAGAAACATCCTCCTCCAAGTACTCCCATACCACATCCTTCTGCTCATCAATGATACGGGCTACTGTTGGAAAAAGTTCCTTATCTGTAATCTTCGCTTTGGTTTGCGCCTCCCACCCTAAAGAACACCCCGACAAGGGGATGACCAACATGACCAAAACTACCCAATTACAGGTGAATTGCATCTTTTTTCCCATATTACACTCCTTCTGATTCTTGTCCTGACGAATTTATCTCTTCTCCTCACAGGCTGGGGATGGCAAGGAATTCCCAACCAAGCAGAAAAAAAATGCGGAATTTGGAACGATCGGGGAACGTACTCATAACCTGTTCATACTCTGACTCAAAGACTCCGCTGGGATCTGCTATGACGAGCCTTGGCTCAAGATACAGTGCCTTGGTAATATGCCAGGTATAACCAAAGGCAACCTCACTGAGATACAGGATGCTCGTCTCCGGTTTGTCAAAGCCACTAAATATACCCATTTGTATCAAGGATACAGAGAGATACAGACCGTTTTGGAAGGGATGGTAATCTAGGAACAGGCCGAACTCCCAAAGCTCCACCTCTTGGTACAACAAGTCACAGGTCAAAAAGACGGGAGTGCGAAGCGAGAACTCATTATTGATTTCCAACCTTAGCTCTACCTCTGCTTGCAGGGTAGGCAAGAACAGCGCATCCAATCCCCTGA
>JALNXZ010000172.1 GCA_023230125.1 Bacteroidales bacterium
GAGATTAAATTTCGTGATTTACAAAATCAATGGATTTCACTTAAACCCCAAGTCTATAAGGATTTCAAAGTAATAGAAAATACTACAAGTTCCTATGTAGGCGATATTACTATAAATTTAAAATAACAAATAGAATATGAGAAAAGTAATATTTTTAATAATTTCCGTCTTTGTATTGGTATCATGTGAGGAAGAATCTACAATACAAGTACAGAATATGCTTTCAAAGGCTGTAATTAAAGATGTTGAATGGGGAGGGCTTCCAATAAGTAGTCAAATATTGCCGGGACAATCCTCTGGTAAAATAACTGTATTTGAAGATGAATCATATTATGATATTAATTTGCCAGAATCAAATCCAATAAAATTCTATATTGATTTAAACGGGGATTTGATATATGTTCAAACCAAGGCATCATATAGACTTGATGTCGATAATGATTTAATAATTGTGATTGAAGATTCAACAGCAGTATTTAACCCATTATTAGAAAAAGAAAAATAAACTTTTGCCAACAATGTATAAAAATAATAGCCGAGATAGCCGTAAATTCAAGGGTTGTACCCCGCTTCAACTTTTGTGAAACTTGACAGGAATGAAGCCCGCAGTCGGCTACTATTCTTATACAAACCGTTAGCCCACATTTTAGAACGCACATATTTTGGCCATTGCAATAGTGAAGCAAAAACGCTTTCCAGAGTGTTGCAATGATTAAAAAGAAATTGATTGACTACGGATTCGGCCGATAAAAATATTTTCAGAGTTTTCTTGATTTGCATGTAAAAAGTAATAACTTTGTATGCACATTAATAACAAAAGACTATGGATGTTTCAGTAATAAAAGTTGGTAATTCTAGGGGAATAAGGCTCAGCAAGACACTCATTGAGAGGTACAACATCAAGGATACCGTTGAAGTAATTATGGAAAAGGGATATATGATTCTCAAGCCTAAGACAGTGGTTCGTAAGGGATGGGAAGATTCTTTTCGGAAAATGCATGAGAATGGTGATGATAAGGCTCTAATGAGTGATGTGTTTGAAGATGAAAACTTTGAGGAATGGAAATAAAACAATACCAGATAATTCTGGTCAATTTAGACCCTACAGTTGGGAGTGAGATAAAGAAAACAAGACCTTGCGTTGTGATTTCTCCCAATGAGATGAATAAGTATCTTCAAACAGTAGTCGTAGCACCAATGACTAATCAATCAAAACGATATCCTACGCGGGTAGAGGTAAAACATAATGATAAAGATGGCTGGATTGTCATCGACCAGATTCGGACGATTGATAAAACTCGAATCATTAAGGTACTAGATAAATTGTCCGAGAAGGAGGTTGATAATGTCAAATCCGTGATTCGAGAAACATTTGTGGATTAAAAAAAAACGAGGGCAAACACTGGCTAAGCTAAACCCCTTCGGGCTCTTCGCCTGGCCTCCTATTATATGCAAGCTGAGAGGCGGTCGCATAAGGACAATTCAAATTATTAGAATAAAGAATAGAAATAACCAATTTAATAGGTTCAGGCTGATTATAAAACAATGGCTATATTTGTTACATAATGAATGTATTGACAATTATTGAAGAAATTATATGACAAAAGAAACGGCTATAAAACTATTTGAATCAAGACAAGTAAGATCCATTTGGGACTCAGAAGAAGAAAAATGGTATTTTTCTATTACCGATATTATTGAAGTTCTAACAGAAACCGATCGCCCACGAAAGTATTGGAGTGACCTTAAATCCAAGCTTAGAAAAGAAGGCAGCGAACTGTCCGAAAAAATCGGACAGTTAAAAATGGCGGCTGAGGATGGTAAAATGCGTGTTACAGATGTTGCTGATACTGAGCAATTATTTAGATTAATTCAGACCATACCATCCCCTAAGGTTGAACCTTTCAAATTGTGGTTAGCTCAGGTTGGCAGTGAACGCATTGACGAAATTGAAGATCCGGAAAAAGGTATAGACCGCATGATGGAAACATATTTGCGCAAAGGATACTCAAAAGATTGGATAAACCAACGTCTAAAAAGCATTGAAGTCAGGAAAGATCTAACCGATGAATGGGAAAATCATGGTGTTCAGAAAGGACAGGAATTTGCAATTTTGACAGATGAGATCACAAAAGCTTGGAGTGGATTTTCGACTAAACAATATAAAGCATTTAAGGATCTAAAAAAAGAAAATTTACGAGATCATATGACCAATTTGGAATTGATCTTAAATATGCTGGCAGAGGCCACAACAACAGAGATATCTAAAGAGAAAAATCCAGAAACATTTGAAGACAGTCGTATAATCGCAAAGCAAGGAGGAACAATAGCCGGAAATACTCGCAAAGAAATTGAAGAAAAAACAGGCAAAAATATTGTTACAAAATTAAATGCCAAAAAGCTTAATAATAGTAAGGATTCGGCAATTGAAAAAGAATAAGAAAAACAGCCTGCATATAGAATACCCAAAGCACACCCGCCTAAAGGCGTGCGCGCTCTTACCGTTAGCACCAATACTAAAACCCGCATAATAAACAGTATCATGGAACTTAAAACAAAAAGGAATCTTGCTAATTTCTCGATTTGGGTGATAATAATTACAGTTGTAATTATCGCCCTTTTCTTTTTTGGATTTATACTGACAAATACCTTTGATCTTAAAGTGTTTGCAAACAAATCGGCGGACTTTATATTTACTCTATTTGGAGCATTATTGGTTATAGTTATTTGTGGTGCTTTTTTGAATATAAGTCTGAATATTGGCATCATCGCTGATGCCAAAACAAAGGACTTGAAGGAAGATATTGTTGATATAAGGCCAAATCGAAAACGCATTTTTGTAATTTCAATTTCTTTATTAATATTGATTGGAGGGTTCCTGTTTATTGGCGATTCTCTAACTCGACTGAAAGAAAAAAAGGTGTTAACTAAGCAATGCAAGGAGATAATTCTACAGTGTGATAGTTCAATAACACAGATTTCCAAAGCACTAACTGATACTTCTTTGATTGGTGATGTTCCTGAGATTCTTGAATATCTCGGGAATCAGAAGGAAGAATTTCCAAGTATAGAATTAATAACAAGTGACACCTACAAAGGCCAACTTGTATTTCTGAAAATTACAACATACACGTATAAGGAAGATTTGAAAAAACCTCTTTATGGTTATTCATTATATGCATCAAATCAGTACGATGGTGATTACTTGAGAAGTATCTTTACAACAGATAGGAAAGATTTCTTCTTTTGGTCTAAGGGCAATGATTATAAATTATATTACCCGATTTATAAAGGTGGTAAAAAATATGTGTTTCTCTTTAGTAAGTCAAACAGATACGGAAAGATTGGATCATAAAAAAGTACTGGTGCTAACACCGCCCAAGCCACACCACCTTCGGTGGCGAGGCCTGGCCACCCGTTATGGCTCATTTTAGAAACGGTCATTTTAATTTTCTACGATTGGTTAAGAAAAAAAAGAGAGAACAACGCGGTTGATATTGAAAATATAAGACAACAATGATTTTAACAGTAACAGATCAGATTATTCTTCGTGAGATTGAGTTAGAGGATTCAGTCGATATATTCCAAACGATTAATACCCAACGCGAATATCTTGGCAGATGGTTGCCATTTGTGGAGTTAACAAAATCGGTTGATTTTTCCAGATCGTTCATTCAGTCAGTACTTGATGTTCCTTATGAGAATAGGGATCATACGTTTGTTGTACTTTATGATGGCAAATTCGCAGGTGTTGCCGGATTCAAAGATACAGACAGGACAAACAAGAAAACAGAGATTGGATACTGGTTGTCCGAGCCATACCAACATAAAGGAATAATGACGGACTCAGTGATTGCCCTAATGAAATTTGCCTTCGACGAGTTAGATATGAATAGGATTCAAATTCATTGCGGAGTGGGGAATGTCTCAAGCCGGAGTATTCCCATCCGATTGGGATTCAGATTTGAAGGTATCGAACGTGCTGGTGAATTATTTCCTGACGGACGATTCCTGGATTTGGAAGTTTATAGCAGACTGAAGAACGAACAAAAATAAAAAAAACGAGCCATAACACCGCCCAAGCCACACCCGCCTAAAGGCGGGCGAGGCCTGGCCACCCGTTATAGGCCAGCATAAGAGTCCGAACACGAGTTTTTATCTAAGGAATAA
>JALNXZ010000173.1 GCA_023230125.1 Bacteroidales bacterium
TTGAATGGCATTCAATCCGATATTCGATTCGAGGGCGGAAGTGATCCACCAGCCGATATGCAGGCTTTCAGCAAGTTCAATCCATTCGGTACAACCGGAAAAACCTCCGTGCAGGCTGGGCTTCAAGATGATGAACTGCGGTTTGATATCTTGCAGCAATCGGCGTTTTTCTGCATAACTATTGCAACCGATCAGTTCCTCGTCCAAAGCAATGGGCAGGGGGGTGGTTGCCGTCAGTCCGGCCATTTCCAGCCTTTGTCCGGCACGAATGGGTTGTTCGATGGAATGTAAATTCAGCTCAGACAGGCACTTTAGCTTGGAAGGTGCCTCTTCGGACGTAAATCCGCCGTTGGCATCTACGCGGAGCGTAATCATCTCCGGGGTAAATCGTTGGCGAATGCGTTTCAGCAAATCCAGTTCCTCTTCAAAGTTGATGGCCCCGATTTTCAACTTGATACAAGTGAAACCAAGTCGGATTTTTTCCTCGATTTGCTCAGCCATTTGCCGGTATTCGCCCATCCATATCAAGCCATTGATGGGAATTCCTTTTTCACCTCTCGAAAAAGGAGTGTCCCACAAGGCATAGCTGCCCCTTTCAAAATGCCGGACGGCTGTTTCCAGTCCGAAAAGAATGGAAGGATAGGGGCGGAGTGCTTTGTAATCGATTCGGCCTGAAAGTTCCAGATTCCGGCAAGCCTGAAGCAAAACACCTTCATAATCCGGCGATGGCAAGGCATCACAGCTCAAATCCGGCAAGGGTGCACATTCACCCACACCCTGATGATCGACATCATCAGGGTCGAAAATACGGACGAACCAGACTTTGTGAATTTGGTAAACCCCTCTTGAAGTGCCTGCCGGCTTCTTGAATTGTAACGTATAAGGTTCAATGCTTGTTTTAAAGTGCATCTGTTCAAGGAAATTTCGGGAATTTTTTAAAATCAGGTTTCCTTTTTTCGAGGAAAGCATTCTTTCCTTCCTGTGCTTCTTCCGTTAAATAATACAGCAAGGTCGCATTGCCGGCAAGTTCCTGGATACCGGCCTGCCCGTCCAGTTCTGCATTCAGTCCGCATTTGATCATGCGCATGGCCATCGGGCTGTGCTGCATCATGATTCTTGACCATTCCACCACTTCATCTTCCAGTTGATCCAAAGGTACCACCTTATTGACTAGCCCCATTTCGAGGGCTTCCTGAGCAGAATACTGCCGACAGAGGTACCAGATTTCCCTGGCCTTTTTCTGCCCGACTACACGGGCCAGGTAAGAAGCACCGAAACCGGCGTCAAAGCTGCCAACGTTTGGCCCTGTCTGTCCGAAGATGGCATTTTCGGAAGCGATGGACAAGTCGCAGACAACATGGAGCACATGACCGCCACCGATGGCATATCCGTTTACCATGGCAATAACAGGCTTCGGGATGGAACGAATCTGTTTTTGAACGTCGAGAATGTTCAGTCTGGGTATGCCGTCCTTACCGACATAACCGCCGTGACCCTTTGCATTTTGGTCACCACCGGAGCAAAAAGCCTGATCGCCTGCACCCGTCAACACCACGACGTAAATATCCTGATCTTCTCTGCAGATGCGCAAGGCATCGCTGATTTCCATCGACGTGGTCGGTGTGAAAGCATTGCGGTAACGGGGACGGTTGATGGTTATTTTTGCAATACCTTCGAAGGAATCGAACAGAATGTCTTCATAATCCTTGATGGTTTCCCATTTTCTCTCTGTGGACATAACCTATTGTTTTTTAAGTTGATGATAGTATGATGTGAAGGCGGCCTTGTTGGTTTCCGCGTCGGTGAAAACTTCAAGGACCATGGCATGAGCGGAGTCCGGAGCTGTAAATTCAGCCAAAGCATTGACCAAATCCGTCCGGTTTTTAGCCTTCAGGTATTTAAATCCGCCAGCTTTCACCCAGCCTTCTGCGCTGGTATGGTGCCGGGCGGCTATGAATGATTCCAATGCTTCTGATTTATCCAGACCGGGCAAGAGGTTGAAAATGCCGCCTCCTCCGTTGTTGATCAGCAAAATGCGCAGATTTCCGGAGATATATTTATTCAACAGTCCGTTCAAATCGTAGAAGAAACTGAGGTCACCTACCAGCAAGAACGTCAGTCCTTTATGGATGGCGGCATAGCCACCGGCTGTGGAAATGGAGCCTTCGATACCGTTTGTACCGCGGTTGCAGAACACTTCCGTATCGGCAGGCATCGGATAAAGCTGAATGTTTCTCACCGAAGAGCTGTTCCCGACAAATAAGGAAGATTTTTCAGGAAGCATTTGCAAAAACGCTCCGACAACGCTGATATCGGAAAACGGGAAATTCTGATCCGGAGCATGGATGGAAGAGGCGGCCTTCATCCAGTTGTGAACAAAACGTTTACCTTTTTCGTCCGTGGTTTTCATTTCACTGAAAAAATAGGTCGGATCGGTTTCAATCAGGTCGGTCAGGCATTGAAAAGGGTCTACGCAATTTCCGGAAGTTGAAAGATGCCAATGATTGACAGGTGGATGATTCCTGAAGAAATTCTTGATTTTTTTGGATACCACATGTCCACCCAATGTGATGAGCAAGTCAGGAGCCAATTCTTTAGCCTCTGTTTCTGAAAAAACTTCCGTCAAACTGTCAAAATTTCCTATAAAACGGGGAGACACCGCATTGGAAAGATGTTCACAAAGCACCACGCAGTCCAGCCTCCCGGCGAGAATATCCAACTGTTCGGTTAATGCTTCGTTTCGGGGCATCTGTCCCAGCAGGATGATGCGTTTTTCTGATGCGTCCCATCGGGAGGAAAAATCAGACAAATCAGACAGCCGATTTCCGGAAACGGATTGAATTCTCCGGACCTGAGGCAATGCTTCTTCCGAAAAATCAAACAAAGGCTCGGAAATGGGAATGTTGATATGTACGGGACCAGCCCCTCTGTCGGTGCATTCGATCAGACATTCGTTGATCAACCTGTTGCAGTGCCATAAATCTTCATCAGATTGAATTTCAGGTAGTTGTACCGATTTTCTGACCATGCTGCCAAAAACACCGGGCTGGGGCAAAGTCTGACCGTCCATTTGCCCGATCCATGCAGGGGAACGATCTGCGGAAACCACCACCAACGGCAACTCCTGATAAAAAGCTTCAGCTACTGCAGGACCATAGTTCAACAAGGCGGTACCGGAGGTACAACAGATGGCAACCGGCCTTTGCAATTTGTTTATCAGTCCGATGGCAAAAAAGCCTGCACTCCGTTCATCCACAATGGAAAAACATCTGAAAAACGGATCCTGGCTAAAAGTTTGTGCCAAAGGAGCATTCCTCGAACCCGGAGAAATGACGATATGATCAATGCCATGGGCTTTCAGTAAAGCGACTGTTTGAAGTACATTTTTTTTGGTCGAGTACATAGAATTCATTTTTATTTTTCCATCAAAGACAGCATGGTCTGCAGTTTTGCTTCCGTCTCTTCCCATTCCGGTTCCAGTTCGGAAGAAGTGAGCAAACCGCCGCCGGCAAAAAGGGTCAGTAATTTGGCTCCAATTTGCATGCACCTTAAGTTGACAAACAAACCGGTCTTTTCACTCAGGGATAGTTTTCCGATAAAGCCACTGTAATAGCTCCTGTCGTAGCCTTCCTCTTCTGTGATCAGGCGATAGGCCTCTTTCTTCGGATAGCCACAGACAGCAGGTGTCGGATGCAATATATCCAACAAGTCTCCAATTTTGCTGTTGTCAATCATTCGGAAAAAGAACGCTGTCTTTAAATGCATCAGTCTTCCTGCTCTACACGCAAAAGGCCCTTTTATAGTGCAGGTCAGGTGGTGTGCATATAGTTGTTTTTTGATATAGTCGGCTACAATGTGCTGTTCTTTGATATTCTTCTCGTCCCATTCCGGTGTCTCGTTTCCTTTTGAAATTTTTTTGGTCCCTGCCATTGCCACTGTTTGCCAGTTTTCGCCTTTTCCCGATAGAATCAATTCAGGGGAACTGCCAAGCCAGGTACCGGTCTTAAGACTATGGAACAAATACACAAAAGCCTCAGGATATGCTTTACAGGCAGCCTGAAAGGTCTTTCCTGCTGAAAATCCGATGGGTTTAGAAAAACGGTAAGGCCGTGAAAGAACAATCTTTTCGCAATAGCCGGAACTTAAAGCTTCGTGAAAAAGTT
>JALNXZ010000174.1 GCA_023230125.1 Bacteroidales bacterium
CATTATATAGTGCTTCAATATTTTCGATGGACACATGTGGGGGAACATCGCAACCTGTTGAAAGTATAAAATTGGGATAAGTTTTTGTTTTATCAAGAATGTCTTTTACAACTTGAGTTATTTCTTCAGGGCTTGCCAATTTCATTACGCCCACCGGGTCAATATTCCCCATCACTAAAACATCAGCCGGACAGATTTTTAGGGCCTCAACGATGTCAATCTTGTTACCGAAATGATAGGCCATGGCTCCAGCTTCAAGCATTGCCAAAGTGCAATTTCCGGTATTTCCACAGTTATGCAGTACAACCATAAAGGTTTCATCTTGTACTGCTTCGACTATTTTTTTTATATAGCTTGAAGAGTATGTTGAGCAATCTTCGTTACTTAATAAACCTGCAGCCGGTTCAGCAATAACAACCCCACTAACGCCTGTATCTTTAATTGCCTGACAATATTCTACCAAGAATTGAGTGCATTTTTCCAACAACAGCAGTGCCGTTTGTGGCTCAGTATAAGCAGCCATCATCAACTCTGTCATATCATACAATCGCCCAGCCAGTGTATATGGACCGATACAACCCGCAAAAACAGGCTTGTCGATAACCGTTTTTGCAACGATTCTGTTTGCTTTTAGGTATTCTGGAACTCGTTTTGAATTGAGCGATGGCACCTGAAGTTTTTCCACACTTTCGAAGTCAAAAACACAACGATTGGTTACACTTGGAACTTCATCCATCGGGAAAACTATTGGAGCTCCAAATGCCTCGGCCTCGACAGTTAAATCCATGATTACAGTGCAAGCATCCGAAGGGTAAATTTCATTTAATTTCAAGATAGCTTGTGCTTGAATTTCTCCATTTGTGACGGCATCGATTACTTTTTTCCCAATCAATTCGATACCGGGATGTGTCATAATCGGCACTACTAAATTTCGCTTTTGAAGAATGATATCATTCTTCCAACTATTCATATTTATTTTTCCCACCGTGTTTTTCAGTTTAAATTCATGCGTTTTTGTTTCCTTTTATAACAATTATCGAGTGTACATATCCCACAACTATACCCTTTCCGTCTGACATTTTTACCAACTCCTAATATCCCGCTTACAGATTTCATTGGGGTCATTAGACTTGAATCAGATAAACTAATATTACATTTAGACGACGGAAGTAATGATAACAATAACTTCTGCTCTTCCAATCTCCATCCACAATAACCAGGGCTATATCCTAACGTTGTTTTCAAATCATTACCTTGTAGATATTTATGTATATAATCTACGCAAGACTCTGCAATTACACTTCCGATTGCGTCCGCTACAAATTCCTCTAATTGTTTGTTTTGTTTGCGTAGGTCTTTTTTATATTCATCAAATTCTATTCCGGTAGTCACAACAAAAAGGCAGAATTTTGATATTCCATGCAAATTATTCCCAATAATTTCTCCAACTAGAAAAATAGTATCTAACACCTTTAGTTCTGAATGATTCACAAGATCACCATCTAAAATTCGGAGATAAATGGAAGGGCGACAAAATTGATTAATAATCTGTAGTTCCTGATTAATAATTTCTTCAATTAATTGATCGGGTTGATTGCGTCCATATCCCAATGAAAGGTTAATTTCTCGTTTGGAGAGACTTAATTCAGAAAGAGATAGTTGTAAGTGTTTTTCCATTATTGGTTATCAGGTACTAAGCAACACCGAGAAGTTGCTTAGCTTTCAGAATGGCTGAATTTGCATCAGAAGTATAGGCATCAGCACCAATTTGCTTTGCAAAGGATTCGCTCAGGGGTGCTCCGCCAATCATAACTTTCACTTGCTGACGTAAACCGGCAACGTCTAAAGCTTTGATCACTTCCTCCATGTACGTCATGGTGGTCGTCAATAAAGCCGATAAGCACAAAATATCAGCATTGTTTTCTTTTACAGCTTCTATAAATTTATCCGAGCTGACATCGATACCAACATTAATTACTTCAAATCCACAACCTTCAAACATTGTTGCCACTAAATTTTTACCAATATCATGTAGGTCGCCTTTTACAGTACCAATTACAACCTTTCCATAGCTTACGCTGACTTCCCCTATCATCAAAGGTCTCAAAATTTCCAGACATCCTTTCATTGCCCGACCAGACATTAATAAATTAGGTACGTATGCTTTGCCTTCGCTAAAACGCTGTCCAATTTGTTCCATACCCAATATCAGGTAATCGCTAATGATGGTTTGAGGGTTCAAACCCGCTTTCAAAGCGAGATTCACATTTTCAACAGCAGATTCTAATTTTCCATCAGCAATAGCCGTAGTAAGGGAGTCGAATTTCATGATCATTTCCATTTTTAATCGCTTTAATTAAAATTCCCCGCCCCTTGGGGTGAATGTAACTATAAATCTTTTTTAGATACTCCGCTGCTCTGCGGCGAAGAGTTTCACAAGTTTTTTCGGTTCATCCGATTAAAGCGTACTTTTTATCATGAAGGGCATAGATTAGGTCTTTCTCTACTCGGAACGGGGCACAATTTACGAGAAAGAATTTGAATTACAAATAGTGTTCAAATATTTCATTAACATGTCCGAATTTCAATATAATTGGCGTACAATCTATCTTATTGCACTTTTTCAAGAAATGAAAGTGGTACGATGGTTAGTGCGCAACCGAAGCGTTCAAGCCTGATCGCAACCTTATGTTTGCCTTTGATTTGCACGAGCTCTCCCATCAGACCTTGTAACTGCCCCCGACAAATATTTACGGTTTCTCCCGGTTCAAATTGTTCTTGGCTGAATTCTACCGGTTCTTCAGAATAGTTTACCATAAATTGTAATCGCTCTATTTGTGCATCAGGTATGAATACAGGTGCTCCTTCTTCTCGAACAAAGGCAATGGCACCATACACTGAAAGCACTTTTCTGAATTTTGTTGCAGGAATATGAACGAAAATATATCCACGAATAACTGGAACTATCACTTCCTTGATACGGTCACTCCAGCGGCGTTTCACTTTTTGAAGGGGCAGGTAGTATTCAATTTCTTCTTGTTCGAACCTTTCGCTGACTTTTTTCTCAGCTCTCGGGGCAGTGTAGACTGCATACCAATGAAGTTCTTCAGATTGCATGATTGACTATATTTAGAGGATTTCCGGTATTTAAACAGTGGCAAAGATACTGAATTTACAGTAAAAACGCAATGATGTAAACCAGCATTATTGTAATAGTTTTTATTAACAAAAGGCTATATTTTAAGCCATATATAATATCTTTGTAAATATTATTAGATAATTACATGTTAACGTCAAGATATTATTTGATTTTGTTAACTGGGGTTTTCCTCCCTTTTTAGTTTTGTTTGTGCTGAGTTTTATATTGATATTCCAAATCGTTTTCTATAATTTTACAAAAATATATTAATAATTCTATTATAAAACTATACAAGCATGTTAACATCAAAATTGATGCGGATTATTTCCGTGATGGGTATTATTGCGCTTTTGACGTTGCAGTATTTTTGGCTAAATAATGCTTACCGGATGGTGGAGCGGGATATGATGGAAAAATGCAAAGGATGTTTAAAAGAGGCTATTGATGAAGAGCTTCTTAAAAGAATGAGCAGTTTGAATATTACTGATATATCAATTGCAGATCAAATAAAGCTCAAACCTGGAGATGAAATTTTTGCTTCTGGGAATGTAAATGAGGGTGATAATTTTAATAGGAATATCCAAGAATTGATGATAATGATTGATTGCCCTTGCAATATTAAGAGAGTCGACACATTATTCATTAATAAAGCACAGTCACAGCTTGATTTTGTTCCAGAATATACACTCCGTATATTTAATGACAGTGCCAAACATATAAAGGTCTGCCGAAAAACAAAGAATCAATTTCCTAATATGGATTCTTTGAATAAAAATAAGACAGCATCGTACAAGGATGTGATATTTAATAATACAATTTATGTAAAATTAGCATCAGAACAATCCATTGAATTAGTATTAACCTCCCCCACCAAATCCATTATTACCAAATCCAAATACATTTTTATTGTTTCTATCTTACTGGTCCTGCTGATTGGCGTCATCCTCCTATTCCAGCTAAAAAACATGATCAAAGACAAAGAATTTACAAAGTTCATGAAAGATTACA
>JALNXZ010000175.1 GCA_023230125.1 Bacteroidales bacterium
AATATCCTTTCCGAAAAATGATTCATTTTGCCGGGACTGCCATGCTCTATTTTTCAAAAAAGCCTCTGAAAATGGCCATAGGACTGGGTTTTTTCGCCGTAATGATTGGTATTGTCTATGGTGTCTGGATTTTGATGGGCAAAATATTGGGCTTCTCAAATGCGGCCATAGGTTGGAGTTCCATCATCCTTCTGCTTATTTTCTTCGGTGGTATACAATTGCTTACCGTTGGAGTGCTCGGTCAGTACATCGGTATCATTTTTGATGAGGTGAAGGACAGACCGGAATATATTATTGATAAGGAAGAAAAGTACGGAGAATGATTCTACAGGATTTTTTCCCAGTAGTGCATTTTTGGTTCACATTCTCCAAAGCCAAGTTTATTGTATAGAGTTTTGGCTGAAGTGTTGTCTGACCGTACCTCGAGCGATATTTTGCAATATTTCCGTTCTTTGGCGATAGAAACTAGTTTTTCCATGAGTTTTCTGCCCAACTCTTTTCCACGGAATTCCTGATGGATACATAAGTCGTGGATGTAGAGAAATGGTTTAATCTTAAAAGTGGAGAAATTCACGAAACAGGTACTGAAGCCGGCAAATTTTCCGTCACACAGAATGAAAAGCACAAATGCAGTCGGATGTTTTGACAAACGCTCCACCAAAAGTTGCTGTAGGGTTTTGTCGTGTAGCGGAAAATCACCCATGGGGTCGCTCATGTAATGATTGAGCAGACTGGTGTAAGCTTCAATATGCCGCGGATTTTGGAAATCGCAAAATTCAAAGGAAATATCACTCATGTTTTTATTATGAAACGAGCATGTTTGTAATAACGTCAAGGTTTATGATAATATGGACATGCGAGTTCCATATGACCTTAGACAAAAAAATATTATCGTATGAAATATAGATGGAGGTTTCAATGTTATCTGTCTGATATTTAGATATATCTGCAATGTGGCGCACAACTTTTTGTGGGTAAGGATTCTCAATACTTTCTTTCTCAAAGGTCTATCATAATGGTCCGTTTTTGAATGATTCGTCAGGCAAAATTACAATAATTTTGAATGTTGTCCGCTTTTAATTGCTGTTCAACAAAAAATAACCTGCAATTTTCTCTTGGAAAATAGAATTTACATTTATTTAGTTAATTTATTTGTCATAAAAATCGCTTCTGCTCAGACTAAGTATAAGATTGGCTCTTGTCAAGGAAATTGTGGAGACAAGCGACTTGAATATCTCCTACATATTTGAAAATGGAAAGCATGTGCTATTAATCAAAGAAAATGATGAATAATATTCGTTTTATTGAAAGATCTTTGCTTCCGGTTTGCCAAGTTCAAAATCGCTGAAACCGAAGTCTGTTGTTTTAAATGAATTTGTTTTAAAAATATTGTAGCCATCACCAGGAATTTGGGGGTAAAATGAAATAGAAAATTGAAAAGTGTTGATGATTAGATTTTCATTTTTAATTAAAACGCCCAAGCCTATTTGAGAATAGACTTTCTCATTCTTAAATTTCGTGTCGGCATAACCGAGCGCACCAAGTGAAAAGGATAGAAAAGGACCAAAACGAAATCCGGCTAAATTCCAGGGTGCGTAGGCTTGTGTCTGCAAATGCAGCAAATATCGGCTGGTACCTGATAATCTAGTACTCTGAAAGCCATCAATGCCAAAACCATCATTGATGGTCAAACTATCATATGAAAATCGATGGATGCCTATTGTGACTTGTGGTTTTACAAATTGCCTGAATTTCCATTTTCCGATTTCAAATAATCTAGTGAAAAAAGTTATATCAGCCGTAAAATTACCCTGTTCCGGATTTGATGCGTGAAAGAAAGTTTCGTATTCGAAGCTGGAACTCAAGTATCCCCATGGATAATAGTTGCCGGCAGAAATACGTGCACCCAAAAACAACCGGCTGACATTATTTTTCACCTGATAACCGCCTGTCAATCCATAAACTTTTCCAATCGGCACATCTTCGGTAATTCCAAATCTGAATATATATTTATCCTGAACATATTTTCGGGTTGAAATTCCCAATCCGGCCAGATAAAAATTTTCATTTGAATAATGATGTAAAGGGTCATCAAGTTCAGATGGTTTCTCAAGATACCGGACACGCAAATATCGAACCGTTGAAATGAAGTTGGTCGTGCGGGCTTCAACCGTATTTCCCTTGAAGATTCGATGTGCATAGCCAGCCCAATAGTCCTGGGTGTTATAATTGAGTGTCAGGGGAACTGTAATAAAATTGATGCATTCAAAAGTAACGCCACCCGCCCACTTGGCGAATGGAGAATAAAATGGACGGTCAATAGTTAGGCTTTTATTGAAGTTCTTGTTTCCGTCAAATTCATAGTGCAGTGTTGTGCTTATATAGGTATTACTGATGTTTGGAAGGACATAATTTGTGCTGAAAGCATTCACGCCATTCGAAAAATTTCTGGAATAACTATTGCGGAACTCATGGCCTGAACCTATAAAGTTTTCTTCACTTAAAGTGACTGTGTTGTTTGAGGCTGAAGCGATGACTTCAGGTATCAGACTCCAGGTGTCCAGTTCACGAATAAAAACATCAACAGAATCAGATTTCTTAGAGGTGGATTTAACAATAAAGTAAACATCCCTTACGAATCCTCTGCTTCGAACCAATCGTTCAGATTCTTTGACAAGCAGTGAATCGAATTTTTGGTTTTTATGAAAGAGTAATAGATTTCGAATGGTGGGGTTTTGTGTCTTGATATGTAAATAATTCCCTGCTTTTGATGAAAAACTCTGGTGAGCAATAATGGTATCAGCGATTGAATTTCCAAATGGATCCAGTGTTTTAATGTTTATATTCCGGATGATCTTACCTTCAAAAGAGTTATATGGTTTTTGAATCTGTTTATTGAAATTATTTATTTTGTTTTGATCTTTTATCTGTGGTTCAAATATCAATCCATATAGAAACATTGTAAACTTGCTTCGTTTGGAGTATGATTCAATATTACTATAAATATGGACTGTATCTGTTTTGGCAGGAACTTGTTGTGAAAAAGCAGATTCACTGATGAAAAGGAATATTGAAGAAAGTATGAAAAACTTTTTGAACCATGTTTTCACTTGTTATTTTTTTTTATTTCTTTTTTTTCTGCTGCTACTTTTTCTTTTAAGGCGTCATCCTTCTTTTTTTGCGCTATCTTTTTTTTATCCTTAAAATATCCTTTGAGAAAGAAACTGCTTTTGGCCGCTTTCATGTTTTCATTTAGACCACTGCTGCTTTTTTTCAGATTAACGATGGTCTGATTGAGGTTTTCTGCAATGATAGTATCCTGGATCAATCTGGAGAGTGTCCCTTTTCCATGATTTATTTTAATCATGATTTTTGCCAATTGATCGGTGACGATTGCAGCATTGTTTGATGTTGTCATCAGATTTTGCATGATGGCATCGGTTTCAACCGGTTCTTTTGATACAAGATATTGTCCTTCTTTTGCCAAAGGTGCATCACTGCTGCCTTGAGTAATGATGATAATGCGGGCACCAATAATCCCTTCGGAACCAATGGCTACTTCACAGTCCGATTTGATGAACCGCTGAACATCTTTTTTTATTAAAAGGTCGACCTTTACGGTAGAATCGTTGATAATGCTGATATTATCAACCGTTCCGACATTGATACCGCAAAACCGAATGTTGTTTCCAATCTGTAGTCCACTCACATTGTAAAAATTTGTAGTTAGTTGATATACAGGATCAAATAAATTCTTCTGTTTTCCTATAATGAAAAGTGCAAAGACCAAAAGGGCTAGTCCACCAACGATAAACAGTCCTAAACGTATTTTAAAATTTAAACTGTGGGTCTTCATCTTTTTAGTATATTATTTAAAGAATGACCGGATTGATGGGTCGGTTGATTTTTCAAATTTCGCTAAATTCCCTTCCATATAAATTTCACCGTCCTGCAGCATGATCATGCGGTTTGCAGTTGCACGGGCGCATTCAATGTCATGCGTGATGATGATGGAAGAGGTTTTATATTTTTTTTGCACATCATTGATGAGCATACTTATTTCGTCTGATGTCACCGGATCAAGCCCTGTTGTCGGCTCATCATATAGCATGATCACCG
>JALNXZ010000176.1 GCA_023230125.1 Bacteroidales bacterium
TTATTTTGCCGATGTCAAAATAACGAGCATGTTCACTGGCCAGGAACAAACCACAGGTGGAGGATACCGGCATCATCATATAATTATCTGTGAGCCGGATACCAATACGTCTTTCTGCTTCCAACAAGCGGAAGACTGTTTCCTTTTCGCTATGATCCGGAGAGGTCGGATAACCAATGGCCGGACGAATGCCCCGGTACTTTTCCGCCAGCAAATTTTCAAGACTGATATTTTCGTCGGGTGCATATCCCCAATATTTTTTTCGGGTTTCCAGAAAAAGCAACTCACTGAGAGCTTCAGCCAAACGGTCTGTGAGCGTCTCAATGATTAGTGCTGTATAATCATCTCCGTTTGAACGATAATCGCCGGAAAGCGTGGACGGCACCTGTGAAATGGAAACCGTAAAGGCACCAATATAATCCTGAACTCCTGATTCTTTCGGAGCGATAAAATCAGATAGACAAAGGTTGGGCTGCCCATCCCGTCTTCTCTGATCTCGCAACTGAGGGAAATAAATATTTTGGTCGCCTTTTTCGACCAGAATATCGTCTTCGGAGGAATAGGCCGGAAATATGCCAATCACCGCTTTTGCCCTGACCTTTTTATATAAAACCAAGTCTTTCAGTATATTCTGTGCATCCTCATACAATTTTGCAGCTTCGGCTCCTTTTTGAGGATGATTTAGGATTTTAGGGAAATGTCCTCGAATATCCCATGCATAGAAAAAGTACGTCCAGTCGATATAGGGCAAAATCTTTTCAATAGGGAAATCATCCCAGTCCATGATGCCTTTCAAGGCAGGGATTGAGATCTTTTCCGCCTTCCAATCTATCTGAAATGCATTCCTGCGGGCTTCCTCAAGAGAAATATACGTCGTCTTATTGCTCGCTCCTTCATGGAGAACCCGTAACGCTTCATATTTTTTTTCGGTTTCTTTCTTGAAACGCTCACGGAATGACGGATCTGTGATGTTCTTTAAAACAGAAGCCGCACGGGATGCATCCCGTACATGATAAACACGACCGGGATAAATCGGATTCAGCTTAATGGCCGTATGCAATTCACTGGTAGTAGCACCACCAAGCATCACAGGAAGATCAAGCCCTTCCTGAGCAAGAGACTGACAGACTTTCTTCATCTCTTCCAAGGATGGCGTAATCAAACCACTGAGTCCAATGGCATCGACCTGGTGCGCTTTTGCTTCACTGACGATCTTTTCACAAGGCACCATGACACCAAGGTCTATGATTTCAAAACCATTACAGGAAAGTACCACGCTGACAATATTCTTACCGATGTCATGCACATCTCCTTTCACTGTTGCAAGCAAAATTTTCACCGGTTTTATCTCACTTTTATTTTTCTGGGCGGCAATCGTCGGCTCCAAAATGGTAACAGCTGCTTTCATCACCCTGGCACTTTTCACCACCTGAGGTAAGAACATCTTTCCGTCACCGAATAGGTCTCCCACCGTATTCATGCCGTTCATCAAAGGCTTCTCAATAATGTCGATGGCAGCGGGATATAACTGAAGACACTCGGCAATATCCTGTTCCAAATATTCAGAAACACCTTTTATCAGGGAAAATTGAAGTCGTTCTTCAGCAGGTAACTGTCTCCAGGCATCTTTGCCCGATTCATGAACTTCCTTCTTGTCCGTGTTTAATGTTTCCGCATAGGCCAACATTTCTTCCGTTGCATCACTGCGACGATTGAGTACCACATCTTCCGTAAGTTTCAGCAATGTCGAATCAATTTCGGAATAAGGCATCAACTGTCCTGCATTTACAATGCCCATGTCCAGTCCAGCCTTGATGGCATGATACAAAAATACCGAGTGAATGGCTCCGCGCACCGTCTCATTCCCTCTGAAAGAGAAAGAAAGGTTACTGATGCCACCGCTGATTTTTGCATAGGACAGATTATCCTTAATCCAGCCACAAGCTTTGATAAAGTGAACGGCATAATTGTCATGTTCGCTGATGCCGGTAGCGATAGCCAACACATTCGGATCGAAAATAATATCTTCGGCCGGAAAACCATCGTTAACCAGGAAGTCATACGAACGTTTGGCCACCGCAATCTTTCGTTCAAAAGTATCAGCCTGTCCGTTTTCATCGAAAAGCATCACGACCATGGCTGCACCATAACGATGAACCAGACGGGACTTACGGAGAAATTCCGTTGCTCCTTCTTTTAAACTCACCGAATTGACCACCGATTTCCCCTGCATACATTTCAAACCGGCCTCAAGCACATCCCAACTGGAAGAGTCAATCATCAGCGGTACTTTTGAAATCTCCGGCTCAGAGGCTATCAGGTTCAGGAATTGCACCATGGCTGATTTGGTGTCGAGCATGGCATCATCCATACAGACATCAATGATTTGCGCACCGTTTTCCACCTGATGACGCGCAATGGATAAGGCTTCATCATATTTTTCCTCCCGCATCAAACGGGCAAATTTTTTGGAGCCGGCCACATTTGTGCGCTCCCCTATATTGATAAAATTGCTTTTAGGATCAACCGTCAAAAGTTCCAATCCGCTCAACACCGTTTCATGCTTATCAACAGGCACTACTCTCGGCTGATAGTTTTTGGCCACAGATGCGATGGCGGCAATATGGGCAGGTGTCGTTCCGCAACAACCGCCAATGATATTGATCCAACCGTTTTGCAAATATTCTTCAACAGTCTTCGCCATGGTTTCAGGCATCTCTTCATATTCCCCGAACTGATTGGGTAATCCGGCATTCGGATGCGCACTGACAAAGAATGGCGCATTGGAAGCCAGCTCTTCCACATAAGGTTTCATCTGTCTGGCACCAAAACCGCAGTTTAAGCCACAACTCAACAGTTTGACATGTGAAACAGAAGCCAAAAAAGCCATCAACGTCTGTCCGGAAAGCGTACGGCCACTGGTATCGGCAACTGTTACAGAGACCATCACCGGAATCCGTATTCCGGATACTGCTGCTTCCTCCTCAATGGCAAAAAGTGCAGCTTTGGCATTCAGCGTATCAAAAACAGTTTCCACCAAAAGAATATCAACCCCTCCGTCACGTAAACCCTTCACTTGTTCGCGGTATGCAGAGACCAAGTCATCAAAGGTGACAGCCCTGGCAGCAGGATTGGACACTTCAGCAGACATCGATGCCGTTTTATTGGTCGGTCCCATGGAACCTGCAACAAATCTGGGTTTTTCAGGAGTCTGCAAAGTTTTTGCATCCGCTGCAGCACGCGCCAGTTTGGCGGCAGTCAGATTTATCTCATAGACCAGGTCCGTCATGTTGTAATCAGCCAGCGAAACAGCATTGGCATTGAAAGAATCGGTCTCAATAATGTCCGCACCCGCATTCAGATATGCCTGGTGAATTTCAGTGATCAACTCAGGTTTCGTCAGGCACAATAAATCATTGTGTCCCCGTAAATTGATTTTTGAATCAGCAAAACGTTCACCCCGATAATCTTTTTCAGTCAGACCATAAGTCTGAATCATCGTACCTGTTGCACCATCCAAAATCAAAATACGTTCTTGCAGAATTTTCCGTAAATTTGAACGCATAAAAATGAATCTATGGAATTATTAGATACAAAGGTAGACTTTTTCCGTTAAGAAAGAATATCTTTGCATAAGAAACAGTCCGCCAAAGATAACCATTTTCACAGGACAGACTAAAAGAATAAACCATGCAAAGTACTAAAAGCGTGCATGTTGCAGAGCGATTCAACATCGGTGGCAACGAAAGGTTCGCTCTGATTGCAGGGCCATGCGCCATTGAAAGCGAATCGATGACAATGATGGTCGCCGAATATCTCAAAAAAACTTGCGAAGAACTGGGTATCCATCTTGTCTTTAAGTCCTCTTACGATAAAGCAAACCGTTCTTCCATACATTCACCCCGAGGAGTCGGAATTGAAAAAGGTCTGGCTATTTTGCAGAAAGTAAAAGAGGAACTAAATATTCCTATCGTGACAGACGTTCATGAAACATGGCAATGTGCCCCTGTGGGAGAAGTCGTTGACATGATCCAGATACCGGCATTCTTATCCAGACAAACCGATTTGCT
>JALNXZ010000177.1 GCA_023230125.1 Bacteroidales bacterium
TGAAGAGCTGGATCTTGGAGGATTCCTCACGGATGAATTCAAATTACAACAAACTTTAGCAATTGAAAAAGGCTTGACTATTACATTCCAGAAAAAAGATGATGTTAGAGTCAAAATTGATAAAAACATGATTTCGAAGGTCGTTCGCAACATCATCTCCAATGCTATCAAATATACAAAAAGCGGAGGTCATATCGAAATCACCCTCAACAACGATGACAAATTTGCATATATAACCGTAATCGATTCAGGAATTGGTATCAAGGAAGAGAATATTCACAAACTGTTCAAGGTGAACGAGAACTATAAAACACACGGCACCAACAATGAAGAAGGCACCGGTTTAGGTCTTATTTTAAGCAAAGAGTTTCTCTATAAAAATAACGGTGACATTATTATCGAATCCAAGATCAATTGTGGAACAAAAGTCACTTTTAACCTACCACTTTGCTAAAGAATAACTTTTTAGGCTAAAGAATAAAAACGTTTTATATATTTGTCAAAATCACCCAAAGATAGAACATATTTGGATAACAACTTCTTTGGAGGATATTCAGATAATCAAACAAGGAGTTCCTAATATCTGATTTGTTTTTCACGCCTTGCAACAGCACTCACATTGAAAACGCCCTGTGAAACAATTTCTTCTCCTTCGCTAAGTCCGCTGATTACGATATAACTATTTCCAAGCGCCGGACCAAGTTTCACTTCTCGAAGTTTAAAAATGATATCAGCTACACCTGTCTGTTTCACATACACCATAGAGCGCTTACCAGTCCAGAGGACGGACAACTCCGGTATAACCAGCTTATCACGATATTCTGAAAGATTTGCCTGTACAAGGCCTATTGCAAACATTTCGGGTTTTATCCTACCCGAGGGATTATCTAGTTCGACTCTTACTTTAGATACACGGGTTTCCGCATTGATGACCGGATCAATATAGGAGATATCAGTAGTGAAGTTCGCACCTGGCAAAGATTTAAAGGAGAAGGATATCTGATTACCTTTATTAAGGAATGGGAGATCACTTTCATAGGCATCAAAAACGACCCACAACTTGGAAAGATCTGCCACTTGATAAATCACTTCATCCTGATGGACATAATCTCCGTTATTGACTTCCTTGGAAATAACAACCCCTGAAACATTTGCTATGACCTCGAAATTATTTCTCACCCTATCCAACTTTTCAATTTGCAGTATTTGATCATCATTAAATTTCCATTTCCGAAGCCTGTCTTTTGCTGCATTATATGTTGTAGGATCTGAAGTTTTTGATGGTGCAGCATCTAATAATGCCTGTTGTGCAGAAACCAATTCAGGAGAATAAATCAGGGCCAATGTTTGTCCTTTTTTTACATATTCGCCGGTTGACCTAGCCGAAAGACTTTCTATACGCCCCCCAATAGTGGCTGTTTGATTTACTTTAAAACGATCGTTTACTTGCACCTTGCCATAAAGTCGAATTTCTTTAACAGGATTCTTTCTTGTCACTACTGCCGTCTGAACTTCTGCAATATCGAGTGATTCATTTGTGAAAAAGACACCAGAAGTATCAATCTGTACACCACTTTGGCTTTCTGCACAAAGGATTAAATCCAGTGAACATCTCGGACATTTTCCAGGCTTCATTTCCTTTACATCAGGATGAGCTGAACAAGTCCAAAATGAATATCGGTTTGTAGTCTTTGCACAATACTTTTCAGCAATATAACCAGGATTTGGGTGGAACAAAAACCAGCCTATAAAAATACCAACAACCAAAAACAGTATATATCCAAAAATATTGTACTTATTAAACATGTTCTTCATTCAAATTGATATTTTATAATAGATACTTCTTTAAAAACAAACCAGACTATACAAATGTAGATGAGCCAATATACAACATTTCTAAATTTGGGCTGTAAAATTATCTTAAATATATTACAAATCAATACATTTCTCAATAATTCACGACTTTTTCTCGATTAAGGACCTTCTTGGGCTGTAGAATTAAGTTTTCAACAATCGAATAATTCATTATTCGACTATAATTGAAAGGGATTCTGATCCTTAAAGAAATTTTATTCTGATCCAAATTCCAAGAAGAAGATATGGTACCGTAAAGAAATTTATAAGAACATCTTATTCCGGTTGACCCAAAACCAAAAGATGGATCAATTCCAAACTTTCCAAAATCCATGTTTATATTGACCATATCTACCAAGGAATGGTAGAAGTGCCCGAAATAACTTGTAGCAACCTCATTAATCTCTGATTGTGAACCTTCTAGAAAATCTTTTGTGATAGACGAAAAGCCACTTAGTAATAATTCACGGTAACTTTGTACAAGCAACCGAATATTTAATTGATAAGCATAATCCTGTGCAATATTTGACAATATTCCCTGAAAATCTGCTTTTTTAAAATTCATATTGTCTGGCTGAATCTCAATCAGTTCATTATTCACCCTGTTCCAGTCAGAATGAGATCCATCCCATAAATATGGATTGCTGAGATAATTATTATCCTGAAAGTTCATGAGTATGCTATTCTTATTCTCTATCAAGTTATGGAAAACATAATCAAAATTATCCTGTTTCCGAAATTCAATGGTATTTAGATCGATATTAATGATTTCATTAAAAAGATACAAACTTGTCAAATTTGAAATTGTTACAGGTTCTGTTGCACAAACCTGAAAATCTGATGCAACAAACAAGTACAAGAACAAAATCGTCAATCTAGATATAGCCATTTCAGCTTTCATTTTAAGAATACAGATAAGTTTTAAAGATAATAAAAAACGAAATCATATAAAAAAAAATTTTTCGCATCCGAATATTCAAAAATCCTGTAGCTTTGGAGAAGCTATCATTCACATGAAGAAGGTTCTTATAAAATTATAAACAATATAAATGAAAAGAAGTTCCGATATATATGCTTCTAATAAGAGTTCAGCAATCAAAAATATATTTCGATCACTGCATTACAGAAACTATCGACTTTTCTTCGGAGGACAGAGTCTCTCGTTGATAGGCACATGGATACAACGAATCACCATTCCATGGTTAGTTTATCGCATGACAGGCTCCCCATTATTACTGGGAGTAGTAGGCTTTGCCGGTCAGATTCCGACTTTTATTCTATCGCCTTTTGCAGGTGTTCTGACTGACCGTTGGAATCGATATCGGATTCTTCTTTTCACTCAGATTCTATCCATGATACAGGCTTTAATTCTGGCCATTCTTTATATGACAGGATACATCGAGATTTGGAATATCCTGTCGTTAAGTATCATCCTTGGCTGTATTAATGCATTGGATACACCTGCCAGACAATCTTTTATGTTCGATCTTGTGGATGACAAAAAAGATCTTGGAAATGCCATAGCCTTAAACTCCCTTATGGTAAATGGAGCCAGATTACTTGGTCCGTCCATCGCCGGTATCCTGATCGCATCTTTTGGAGAAGGCGTTTGTTTCACGATAAACGGCCTAAGTTATATTTTCGTCATCTGGTCGCTGATTATGATCAAAGTGATGCCTCAGCCCAAATCAGAAAATATACCCAATGTCTGTAGAGAGATGAAAGAAGGCTTCAATTATACTTTTAGTTTTAAACCCATTAAAGCCATCATCCTTTTACTTGCATTGATCAGCTTGATGGGTATGCCCTATTCCTTATTGATACCTGTGTTCGCCAAAGATATATTTCATGGAGATTCGAATACCTATGGTTTTCTGATGGGAGCCTCCGGGTTAGGAGCTTTAGCTGGAGCCTTCTATCTGGCATCAAAAAAAACTGTTTTTGGCTTGGAAAAATTGATTCCATTGGCAGCAGGACTTTTCGGCATCGGACTAGTAGCCTTTTCTTTATCTCGTCATTTTACACTTTCCATCATTCTCATGGTTGCGACAGGTATGGGTTTTATGATGCAGATGGCTTGTAGCAACACCATCTTACAGACCATCACGGATGATGATAAGCGAGGGCGTGTCATGAGCTTTTACACTATGGCCTTTATGGGGACAGCACCTTTCGGAAATTTGCTTGCGGGTAGTCTGGCAAGTTGGATCGGCGC
>JALNXZ010000178.1 GCA_023230125.1 Bacteroidales bacterium
CATGGAGAAAAGCATATTGCCATTTCTTCGTTCTCTGCTCTTTCCATCTATTAAAAAATTTCATACTACCTGCATTAAGTTCTTTCATGCTAGATTTATTAAATGAGAATTAATCTTCTTAAAAAATTTGAAATAGGTAAGGATACCAGCTCTTATGCTTACCGCTAACGGGTAGCTATGGCGCGGTAAACCAATGTATTTCATTGGTTTACTGTGGATTAGCTGGTGTTGGCGGTAGGGCATTTTATTATTAGCAGTCAGTTAAACATCAGCAAATCTGCTAATCTCCCCTCTTGATTTTCTTAAAAATTTTAGTTTTTGGTGAACAATTTAAATAAATCTGTCGATATTGATAAATAAGGCTCAATCAGACAGATAATATCTAGATTTGTTTGCATCAGAAATTCGTCAGACACTGCCTGACCTTTTTTAAAGTCTATTAATCTAGAACTTTTCAATTGGATCTTCCAAAATATCCATAATCATGGTATGAAGTGAAAAATCAAACCAATCTTTGAACATTTTAAAAGTTCTTTTTGAGATCCAACAAGATTCATCGGTATACCAATTGTTCATTTGGTCGCAAAAGATTTGATCGAAACTCTTTTTTATCCATTTTCCCATGTCTTCCTCTTCTTCAAAATCGGGAAGTAAGTAAACCGTAGATTCTTTCCATATTTCTGTACCCAAATTTTTCGCTTCAATGCTTATCAGCCAATCATGAAAAGGCTTTTTAGGTATGACCACCATCGCAGAACGATCAACATTTTCGAAAAAAACTGGAATTTTATTCATCGGTACAGAATTCTTTGAAAATGCTTATTGGCGAGCTAATTTGTAATCGTTTATCAAAACTTTGGGTGACAAGTTTAAGCGGGACGTCAACTTGCGGATCATATCCACAGTCAGTTTACGTTTTTTTCCCAAAACCTCAGAGGCCCTATTTGAACCGCCAAGATCAATTGCTATATCAATCTGACGAAGATGCATCTCCTCCATACGAATTTTTATTGCTTCGATGGGGTCAGGTGAATCAATTGGATAATGCTTCTTCTCATATTCATCAACCAACATTGCAAGCACATCAGCTTCATCACTATCGGATGTTTCAATTTTTGAATCAAACAAATCTGATAGACGATCCAATGCTTGTTGGTAATCCTCTTCTGTCTTAATTAATTTGATGTTCATTGCTTCGAATATTAAATTGTATTTGCATCTATTTTATCGTACTCAGCGTGTGTGCCGACAAATCGAATGAATATCCACTGCTTCTCAAAATTGAATCTTGCTACCAGTCTGTAAGAATTGCCCTTAATGTTGAATACTATCCGGCTATCTTTTAGAATACTCGCATTAGCATACGTCTGCTTGACATCATTGGGACTTTTCCAATCTGAATTCATGGCTGTATCGTACCATGTCTTCAAATACTGCTCAGTCTCAGCGTGAAGCTCCCAATAACATCGAAGTGTGCTCTTAGCGAATATTCGTTCCATTTATTCGATTCTGAGACAAAGCTAATCATTATTTCCCGTTTTGGGAACTTTTTATGTATTTATTTCTATGTTAATCGAATAAGAACTATAAAAATCATACGTCTTTGAAGTGTAATAATCAGCCTTTTCTTGGATGTTTGAATTTAAACTCAGAAAATTTGCAGACTGATAGATTGTGCGCCTCTTGCCTTACCACTAACGGGTGGCCAGGCCTCGCCCACGAAGTGGGTGTGGTTTGGGTAATGTTAGCGGCAGGGCTTTTTGGAAACTAAAACAGTATCTTTCTGTTAACTATCTAATATTATGGAATATATAAGTCGTCTGATGTTGAATCTTTGCCATGATAAGTATCGAAATCTACCCTTTATCTTCTTTATACCTAAAAAAATCTTATGTGATATTGGTGGATTTAAATGAATGGCAGAATCACACTAGACCCGTTTAGCATGCGTGTCATACCAGCCAGGTATGGGCTTCTTGGAAAACTTCTTCAGTGCTTTCAAAAACACCCTTCCAGCATAGCATTTCTTTATTCTTCCAAAGTCGCCAAACCACTCATAGACGCGGAAAATGGATCGATATCTTTTCAGAATAAGAGCATAGGGCATCCATAATTCCGGAAGATCCGATCCAAATAAACCACTGGAACCATCCAAAAATTCATACCCTACCCGATATCCCTCATGGGAAACCAGAGGTTCTTTTTGGTAGGCAATCTTTGCCTGATTTATGGCTTTGAATGCCGTAAACCCAAGCCGGACGAACAAGTCAAGCTCATTCTCCAATTTTTGGAACGACAATTTATCCGATTCTATGGATATATAATCCGGCTTTTCATCAAATGGGAGCAACGCCTTCAGGCAGATGATATCCATCCCTTCGATATCCACTTTCAGATAATGTGGAATTCCATATTGCTGCAAGCATGTTGAGAAATTTACCGTTGACACATCAATGACTTCATTGCTTGTTCCCGAACGTTCGTTTCTCGCAGCCCATTCATCCATAACCGTACCCCAAACATCGTTGTCTTTGTTTTTAAAAAAACGGATGCTGCTCGGAGGTTTCTTATCAGTCAAGAAATCAACAATAGCACCTTCTACAATCGTCAATAGTCCAGATTCTATTTCAACCTCAAACCGCTTTTGGCATGTAGCCACCAAATCTGGTTCTGCTTCAAAAGCAATCACTCTAAATCCTTTTTTAAGGTAGAAATCGGTGTCCTCTCCCTGATGCATTCCTACATCGTAAATAAGATCTTGGCATTTCTGAGGTTGTATCAAGTCGGTCATAATATTGATTTGATGTGAATAATTAAATTCTTAGCAAAGGTACGGTTAAAAATTACATCTGAATTTTGAATACGACAGCAATTTTGGATACCCAATGTGCTTAACAGGATAATGAGTCCAGAAATGACTAATTTTGTAATATTGTTTCTGTCCTCTGTTGTGATTTGCAGTTCTTTCTTTGATGAATTTACCGATGGACCTAAAATGACCGGCTTTAGCCTTGCCGCTAACGGGTGGCCAGGACGCGCCCGCCGAAGGCACTTGTGCTTTGGGTAGTGTTAGCAACAGGCAATTTTTATATCGCCAAGTATCCTTCAATAATTTTAATCAGATCTGCAACAGGATTAAAATAAGGCATCACCTTGTCTTCCGAAAAGTCAAACAAGTCATCATAATCACCTTTTTGTCGCCAGGTAAAGAGTTGTGAGTATATCTTTCCGTATTCTTTGTCAATACGGTTAGTTTTTATAAAATGTTCTGTGAAATTAGACTTTGCCCCATTATGTGTTGAAGGGTTTAAATCGGCATCTAACAGCAATGCCGTAACCGCATAATAGGATGCATAGTACAAACGGTTTATCGCAGAATTCCATCTCCGGTTATCTGCTAATATCCTTGCATCTTCAAGTGTATCTTTGACTCGTTGCAAACGATATCTAACCAATTCATCCTTTGTACCTGTCATTTTAACTTTATTCCTTCTTTGCTGATATTCGAGTATAACGGAGTCAATTTATGACGAGCCAACCAATCACGTTTGGTATAAATCAAAGGAGATAGAACCTCGCCAGTTTCTAATTCAACATCATAGAGATTGTTTATCAATCTGGTTTCATTATCAAAAGAAAGTTGATCCGTGTTGAGCAAAATTAAAAAGTCCCAATCCGAACTTTTCTTAGCAGTACCGCGGGCTCGCGAACCATAAAGATAAAGTTCAGAATTAGGTTCTGTTTGATTGATTATATCAACAATCCTCTGTATTATGAGGTCACGTCGTTTCATATCACAAATATATAATTAAAAAAACAAAATACTGTTGACGAACGGTTTTTTTGCTTGTTGCTAACGGGTGGCCAGGCCTCGCCACCGAAGTGGGTGTGGTTTGGGTAATGTTAGTGGCAGTTAATTTTTAAGTTATAGTTCGATTAAAATTTTACATAGTATACCATATTCTTCACCAATTCATCCCAATAAGAGGTTGAAAAAAGAATTTTTCCTTCGGGAGATACAAACACATAAAGTGGCATCATTT
>JALNXZ010000179.1 GCA_023230125.1 Bacteroidales bacterium
GGATTTCCTGAAATACCTTATATCGTTTTCGGGCTACAACTCGATAGGGAAGAACGTCGGAAAAGAATCAGCCAAAGGTTGAAAGCCAGACTGAATGAAGGCTTGGTTGAAGAAATCCGCGCACTCTTGGATCGGGGTATTCCCGTAGATGACCTGATATATTACGGTCTTGAGTATAAGTATGTCAGCCTGTACGTTACGGGAGTCTTAAGTCATGAAGCCATGTTCAGTCAGCTGGAAATAGCCATCCATCAATTTGCAAAAAGGCAAATGACCTGGTTTAGGGGAATGGAAAAGCGTGGAATTTCGATTGTTTGGCTGGATGCTTTGGCAGATACCGGTGAAAATGTTCAGATGATGTTGGATGCTTTGTCAGCCAAGTCTGCTGATTTTGCGTAATTTCTCCTCGTCAATAATTTTGATCCTTCGTCCATCCATGGCGATGACTTTTTCGGAAACAAACATGGAGAGTGTCCTGATGGCATTGGATGTTGTCATGTTGGACAAGTTTGCCAGATCTTCTCTTGAGAGATAAACGTTGATGGTTGCTCCGTCTTCTTCCAAATCGTAGTTGTCACGCATAAAAATCAGGGATTCTGCCAGACGTCCGCGAATATGCTTTTGAGTCAGGTTGACTTGCCTGGCGTCAGAAATGCCTAAATCAATGGATAGGGCGCGAATAAAAAAGTATGATAATGTCAGATTCTGGTGGATCAGTTTCTGTATGACTTCTTTTGGAATTAGGACAACAGTGGCTGATTCAAAAGCACAAGCTGTCGTGTTATAGTTTTCTTCGGCAAAAATCGCCCGATATGCAAAATAGCTGGTTGGTTGCATGATACGCACTATCTGATTGCGCCCTCCAACACCTTCCTTATAGATTTTTATCTTGCCTTTGATAAGACACATCATATGGGTAGGTTTATCTCCTTCATAATGAATGATTTCATTCTTCTTGAAGTGCTGCACAAAAAAATTGGATTTCAGGTAACCCTGCTCCTCGGGAGTCAGTGCTTGCCAAACCTCGACCAAATTCTCCAATTCCTTGGTTTCAGTGATGATCTGCTTTTTTACCATTTGTTGTTTTAAAACATACTTTTATAACGCAAAAATAGGTGATATATTCGAAAAAACAATTTAATTGTGTGTTTTTTGCTATTTTTGCAACTCATTAATCTGAAAGATATATGACAATCCTGAACCATCCTGATAAAACAGCTATCTTATTGATACATTGCCCCGATCAAAAGGGTATTCTTGCAGCTGTGACAGATTTCATCAATGTGAACAAAGGAAACATATTATATCTTGACCAGCATGTTGACCGTAAGGCAAATGTCTTTTTTATGCGTGTGGAGTGGTCACTGGAACAATTTTCAATCCCTAAGGAAAAAATCGAAGATTATTTCAATACGCTCTATGCTCTAAAGTTTCAAATGTCCTTTCGTCTATATTTCGGAGATTATAAGCCCAAAATGGCCATTTTTGTATCAAAAATGTCACATTGCCTTTTTGACCTTTTGGCACACTATTCTTCAGATGACTGGAATGTAGAAATACCGTGCATCCTCAGCAACCATGAAGATTTGGCTCCTCTTGTGGAACAATTTGGCATCCCATTTCATTATATTCCTATTACCAAGGAAAATAAAGATGCGCAAGAAGTACGGGAAATAGAACTTTTAGACTCATACGGTGTCGATTTTATCGTTATGGCCAGATATATGCAAATTATTTCCGACGAATTTGTTGCTCACTATCCCAATAAGGTCATCAACATTCATCATTCGACTTTGCCTGCATTTGTTGGGGCAAAACCCTATCATGCAGCTTATGAAAGAGGAGTGAAGATTATCGGGGCTACCAGTCATTATGTGACGGCCGATCTGGATGCTGGACCCATCATTGAACAGGATATCATCCGCATTTCTCACAAGGACTCGGTGGAAGCATTGATACATAGGGGGCAGGAAATTGAGAAAATTGTCCTCTCGAGGGCTGTTGAAAAACACCTTCAACGAAAAATTCTGGTTTATCAGAACCGTACAGTGGTTTTTAGTTGATCTTATTAAGACATCAGGATGAAAGTTGCCATCATAAAATATAACGCAGGGAATATTTATTCAGTCATGCATGGTTTGAGACGCATCGGCGTTGAACCGATTGTGACTGACGACAAGAACCTTATCCTATCGGCAGACAAAGTCATTTTTCCAGGAGTGGGCGAGGCTTCTTCAACGATGGCTTATTTACAGGAGCATAAGTTGGATGAGTTGATTCGGGATCTGAAGCAGCCTGTGCTTGGTATTTGTATTGGCCTTCAACTGATGTGCAAACATTCAGAAGAAGGTAACACGGAATGTTTGGGCATATTCGATGCGGAAGTCAAGCGTTTTCAGTCTCGGAAAATCAGCGACAAAGTGCCTCAGATGGGCTGGAACACCATCCATTCCTTGCAGACAAAGCTGTTTACCCCTGAAATGGAAAACCAGTACGTCTATTATGTTCACAGCTATTATGCAACCTGTTGTAGCCAGACCATTGCTGTGACTGATTATCTGCAGCCGTTTAGTGCCGCCTTGAACCGAAACAATTTCTATGCGACACAGTTTCATCCGGAAAAAAGCGGATCATTGGGTGAAAGCATTTTACGAAATTTCATGAATTTATAGAGCGATGGATATCATACCGGCAATAGACTTGATTGAAGGTAAATGTGTACGATTATCACAAGGTGATTACGACCGAAAGACCACTTACAACGAGAATCCGCTGGAAGTGGCCAAGGCATTTGAAGACCATGGTGTGCGTCGTTTACATCTGGTTGACCTGGATGGAGCAAAAGCACAACATATAGTGAATCACCGGGTGCTTGAAAATATTGCGACACACACTTCTTTGGTGATTGATTTTGGAGGAGGTCTCAAGACGGATGATGATTTGCGCATTGCTTTTGAATGTGGCGCAAAGATGATTACAGGAGGAAGCATTGCCGTAAAATCACCCGATATTTTTGAGTCGTGGATTCATCAATTCGGCGCAGAAAAGATTATTCTCGGTGCCGATGTGAAAAATGAAAAGATAGCTGTAACAGGTTGGACAGAAGAAACTGAAAATGATCTTTTGCCTTTTCTGGAAAAATATACCCAAAAAGGGATACAAAAAGTGATTTGTACCGATATCAGTAAAGATGGAATGTTGCAAGGACCATCTACTGATTTATACAAAAAGATATTGGCGGCTTTTCCGGATATGTATTTGGTGGCCAGTGGAGGCGTCTGTTCTGTGACAGACCTCGAGGTGCTTGCTAAAGCTGGTTTGCCGGCTGTCATTTTTGGGAAGGCCATCTATGAAGGCAAGATTGCTTTGAAGGATTTGCGTCCGTTTTTGTAAAATAGGCTAAAGAAGATATGCTCGCAAAAAGAATTGTCCCTTGTTTGGACGTTAAAGATGGAGAAACAGTAAAAGGTATTAACTTTGTGAACTTTCGTCAGGCAGGTGATCCTGTGGAACTTGGCGCAGAGTATAGCCGTCAGGGTGCTGATGAGCTGGTTTACTTGGATATTACCGCTTCTCACGAAGGTCGCAAGACTTTTACCGATATGGTGAAAAGAGTAGCAGCCGAAGTGAGCATCCCTTTTACGGTGGGTGGAGGTATCAATGAGCTGAAAGATGTGGATCGTTTGCTGAATGCGGGTGCGGACAAAGTTTCCGTCAATTCCGCTGTGATAAGGAATCCACAGCTCATCAATGAAATTTCCCGTAACTTTGGTGCACAAGTTTGCGTGGTTGCCATTGATGCCAAATATGAAGGCGGAGAGTGGATTTGTTATTTGAACGGTGGCCGGATTCCAACAGACAAAAAATTGTTCACCTGGGCAATAGAAGCCCAGGAGCGGGGAGCCGGGGAAATTTTGTTCACCAGTATGTCACACGATGGCGTGAAAATGGGTTATGCCAACGATGCCTTGAGCCGTTTGGCGGACAGTTTGTCCATACCAGTCATTGCTTCAGGA
>JALNXZ010000181.1 GCA_023230125.1 Bacteroidales bacterium
GAAGACTCTGGTGCATGATCGTTTTGCAAAGACAGAGAATCCAAGTCTTTTCCAGAGGAAGCAGGCTTATCAGAATGAGGTGTACAGGAAGATCGAGGATTCCCAAGAGCGAATAACCGATACGTCCATTGTGTTGGGTGGAAATATGGTGTTTTCCAAGAAATTGTTCATGCATGTCAGCTTTGATCCTTTCGTCCGTCGGGGTGAGGATATTGATTACATGGTCAATTCAATGATGGCCAACTTCCAATGGAAGTGCGACAAGACTTTGATGATCGATCACTATCCTCCTGCTTGTAAGGAGACGAACAAGCTTCAGGAGGATGTGATGAGGTTCCTGTATGAGAGGGCAAAGATAGAAAAAAGTGAAACCAGAGAGGGTATCACTTCTGTCAAAGCAAGGCAGTTAGGTCCTTATCCTGGGAACTTCCTGAAGGATGATCTTGAAGAAGAGGCACTAAAAGTCCTGAGGGACAGACCAAAGGATATAGCGCAGGAGCCTTGGTTCCTGTCTCCAGAAGAGGTCATCAAGAGAGGGCTGGCTTTAGGAGATAAGGTAGATGAGTTCTTTGAGTATGCTGAGCTTTGGCCGAAGGTGATGGAAGAGCTTTGTGGGAATGAAGAAGTGAAGAGGGGGCTGGAGGGGATGTTCTGAAGACTCGCCCTATTCTGTGCTCCCCCTGAAGCTCAAGTTGAAATCCAATATAGAGAAGTAGATTTTAGTAGGGGAGAAATATGTAAAAAACTGCAACAGGAATCTCCAGCTGCAGTTTTTATGTTTTCAAGCCTTGAAAGTCATAAACCCGAAGACAATCATTTTCGCCAGATAGTAACAACAAATTTGTTTCCTTCTTTGTCATCTGTGAACTCGATATCAGGATATGCTTCAAGAGCACGCATTATCCCAGAGCCATATCCTCGATAAGGAAGAATATAATTGGCGAACGAAGCCAAAACTGGGTTTCTGGCATTTGAATTCCCTGCTTTGATATTTTCAACCGTCAATCGATTTGGCAGCGACCCCGGGCTGATAATTTCAACACGATTGGAAAATACAAACACCTTAATAGGAGAAGTTACGAAATAATCACGATGAATGAGGGCATTTGCAACCAACTCTTCAAAAACCATCCTTGGAATCTCAAGATTACCCAGACTATTGACACCCATATCTCCTTGTATATGTCTGAGGTTACTCAAAATGAAGGCCATTGTCTGTTGGTATATGTCACCTATCTTTCCCGTGATATCACGGCTATCCAGATAGGTCTGAGAAGTTAGAGAAGTTCCAGGGAAACTCCCTGCTTTCACGGTGAACTCTGGATACTTGATCGAAGGATTGCCGCCAAACAACAAGGCTCCTGCTAAATTCAACATGCCATTTTTTCCCAGATTCATGTTGGCGATTATCGAATCCAAAGGCAAAGAAGCATCCATGATTGAATCACCATACCGTTTTTCAAAAAACTGCTTGAAATAGTCAAAATCCAAGTCAGCAATCGTCATGGTAGGAGTTATTGTTTCGTCGGCATGAATCAAGCCTGAAGACTGGAACAATCTTTGTATTTCTTCGCGGGCAGTTGCTTTTCTCTTATCAGCGCCACTTTTTACCCAAAACACCCCTGCATTATCGTGATAGGGTTTATTGACCCCTGCATGTACTGTAATTACCATGACCAATCCATCTTCAGTAGGAATATTTTCTGTCTTGGGATTAATGGCAGGCCTTACTTTCTCGCTGGCTGAATTTGAAACCATTTGATTCAACCGACGGATATCTTCATTCGAAAGACCTTGGATGGTTCCATCGTCATCAACTCCAATGGCAATCACCCCTCCATCACCATTGCTAAAAGCAATCATCTCCTGTGCAAGGCTGTCTGGATTCGTAATATTTCTTTTGAATTGATGTTTGCTATCCTCTCCATTTGCGAGTATTTCTAGTAATTCGATGGCTTCCATATAGTATAAATCTCCTTTCTTCGTCTAAAGGCTTCATCACCGCCTTCCATAATGTCCACAATGGTATTCTGAACTGTAGGGACATCAATTCCGCCAGTTTCAATGCTGACCATATCTTTGGAGAGAGAACATGCTATTACTTGCTCCGAGTCACCTAGAACAGGAATATTTGGATTATGGGTTGCCAAAATAAATTGGATATTGCTTTTTAACTTTACCAATAGTTTGATTACATCATTATAGATCGTTTGATTATCCAAATCATCCTCAGGTTGGTCAATAATGATGACATCGTTATCTCGTTGGCTCAATACAAACAAAATCAAGGCCGATGCCCTCTGTCCGAGCGAGTGTTGTTGAAGGATTTTATCCCTATACATAATAGACACCTTATTCGGAACCTGATAGGTCAAGACAGCCTTCAAATTACTCTCAAACAATATCCTGAATTGCGGCCCTTGGGAAACATACCCCATAACCTTATCAATTTCATGATACATGGAAATGAAATCCGGGTAGTCATCAACCAAAAGCTTGAAGGAACTTTCCCGTATCTTACTTCCCTTGAAGACCGATTTCATATATTCCAGAAAAGCCTCCTTATCTGCCTTGAAATCTATAGAAACCTTTAGGGAAGAATCACTCTCATTAATATGTTCCAATTCTTTCTGAATCAAAGAAAATTCGTCGTGCCATAGAGAATTCAATTCTGTCAGTTGTCTTTGCAAATCCAGCTCAACCTCAATTTTTTTCTTATCTGCTTTTTCCAGCTCTTTTAGCATTAAGGTAGCCTTTGCGGCTTTTTGCTTCAGCTTTCGGAAACTTTCAGGTGAGATATTCTTTTCTTCCTTGAGCTGTTCAGCCAAGGTCCTCTCAATAGCTGCAAACTCTTCCACAAGCCCATTTTTTCGTTCTTTGAGCTCATTTCGTTTTTCCTTTAGTTTTTGGACAGAGAGAGAGAGCAAATTTTCCTGTGCCTTTACATCACTGAATATTGACAGGACACTCGCGTACATGCCATTAAAATCAGTGAGGAGGTCTTGGTTATACGTAGACACAAAAGGTGCAATGTTGTTGATTTCATTCTCATTCCGCACGATCAAGTCAGAAATGTCGGTTCTTAGGGAATCGACCAAAGCAATTCGAGAATTCATTGCCTGCTCGTCATTAGCAAAACTCAACTGCTTTTCCAACTTCTGCTCGAGTCCGTATTTTTTATAAATTTCAAGATTAAACTCAGCATCGCGCTTCTGATCGCTATAATCAGCAATCTGATCCTGCACATTGCTCAATTTCTCAAGCAAGGCAAGTTGATCAAGCACTTCTCCTTTCTTTTGTTCAATTTTAGCTCGTATTCCATTGAGCTTTGAACCAAGAAGTTTCTCGATTAGATCTTTCTCGAATCCTTCCCCGGTACTGGATAAATCCTTCTGCCCAAAATAGAGCGGTTTATATAAAACTGTTTCACGTATGGTAACCCCAGGTTGGGATTTCCCGTCTATGTATATGCTAGGATACTTCTCAGTTGAAATCCTACGAATTTCATAATGCTGTCCATATCGGTCAACAGCATGCACAGTAACCTTTCCTCCGCCACCCAAAGCATATTTGACCAAACTGTCCTTGTAGGTTTTATCAAGGGTCTTTTCGCTGAATTCAATTCCCAAGGCAAAACGAATCAATTCAATAAGTGAAGACTTCCCGCTTCCTCTGATCCCTATGAGTGTATTTAGTTCTGGTGATAATTTCAGATGCTGTCCAGAGAAAATACCCCCCGTAAATTCAACACTTTCAATATAGGAATGTTCCAATCTGGGAATTTCGGAGGAAACCCGATTGATATATGTGGAATTGCTCAGTGCAAACTTTACAGCATCAAAAGAACAATATCCAATTTTTATATAACATTTTGTTCCCTGGCCAATCTCCTCAAGGGACTTGGGATCGGAGCCCTCAATCTCAGCAGGATACCAAGGATCCAAAAACTTCTGAATTTCATTTTTTCTGTCTCGAGTACGGACCTTCTGGAAACCGAGCGTCCTTTCC
>JALNXZ010000180.1 GCA_023230125.1 Bacteroidales bacterium
ATCTTTGTAAAATATAAGGTTTATCAGATATGAACAACGACAGCTATTTCAATGAAGCAGTAGAGCTATTGGAGCAAATCATTGCCATTCCTTCACCAAGTCGCAACGAGTCCGACAGGGCTGATTATATTTATTCATGGTTGAGAAATCGCGGTTTAAAAGTAAATCGGGAACAAAATAACTTGTGGTGTATGTCATCTGATTATGACTCCGGACGTCCAACCATCTTGCTCAACACTCACATGGATACGGTAAAGCCGGTGGATGGGTGGAATTTTGATCCCTTCAAGCCTACACGCGTAAATGACCGTTTGTACGGTTTAGGCAGCAATGATGCAGGCGCAAGCTTGGTCAGCCTGATTCAGGTCTTTCGGATATTATGTACCATTCCTCAAAAATACAACCTAATTTTGGGCATCACCGCAGAAGAAGAGATTACAGGAAGAAACGGGATTGAATCACTTTTAACCAAACTACCTTCCATCTCTTTGGGTATCGTCGGTGAGCCCACCAATATGCACCCGGCTATAGCCGAAAAAGGGTTGATGGTGTTGGATTGTATTGTCCGTGGGAAATCAGGTCATGCAGCCCGAAACGAAGGAGTGAATGCCATCTATAAAGCCGTGCCGGACATTGAATGGTTCCAAACTCATGAATTCCCTTTACAGTCAAACTTACTTGGGCCGGTTAAAATGACTGTCACCCAGATCAATTCGGGGACTCAGCATAACGTTGTCCCTGACATCTGCGAATTTGTGGTGGATATCCGTATCAATGAATTCTACGCTCCCGAAAGTCTGTATGAAGAAATCAAAGAACAAGTGAAATGCGAAGTAAAGCCCCGTTCATTCCGACTCAATTCATCCCGAATTGATATGGATCACGCCATTGTGAAAGCTTGTCTTGCTTCCGGCAGGTCTCCTTTCGGGTCCCCAACACTATCTGATCAGGCCAGAATGCCATTCAACACGCTAAAAATCGGACCAGGTGATTCATCACGTTCTCACACGTCAAACGAATTCATTCAGTTGGATGAAATCAGAGAAAGCATCAATCTGTATATCAAGATACTAGACGGATTAACGCTTTTGTAACCACAACTCAGGATTCAGACGCTGTGTATCTTTCCACAACTGAAAATGAAGGACAGTTAGGTCATTTTGCTCACCGTCAACAAATATTTTCCCGATAGCTTCACCTATCTTTACTTTATCACCGGATTTCACATAAATACTACTGAGATTGGCATATACGGTAAGATAATTACCATGTCTGATGATGACAGAATTGTTGAAACCCGGTAAAGCAAAAACTTTACTGACTACGCCACCGAAAACTGCCATTGCTGAGGCACCTGGTCTTGTCTGGATGTCAATACCTTTGCTATTGTTTTGAACATACTTCAAATCCTGATATTTTTGCTCACCAAAATGGACAATGATTGTACCTTGCTGAGATACAGGGAACGGTAAGGCTCCTTGATTCTTGCCAAAATCACTGGAAAGTTTTTTCTCATCAACAGTCATGGCATATCCGCCTTTGGTATCAGCTTTTCTGACGGTGGTCTTGTCATTGGCTGCTTTTTCCGCAGCTTTTCTCGCTTCTTCAGCAACTAAATTTTCAATCTGTCTGTTCAATTGCTCAGCCTGTTTCTTTTGCTTACTCAGTTCAACTTTCAATTGCTTTTCCTTACCCTTCAGTTGAGAGACAAGATTTGTTTGGTCGCCTCTTTCTTTCTCAAGAATTCTAGCTTCCTGAGCCTGTTTATTCTTGACAGCTTCCTTTTCGCGGTATGCGGTCTCGAGGTCAAGCCGTTTTTCGCTCAGCTCAGTCTGTTTGCGAGATATTCCACTGGCCTGAACTCTTTGATAACCGGCATATTCATCCAAATAACGCATACGGCTTGTCATTTGACTCAAATCCTTGGCAGAAAGGATGAACATCAGCTTTTCTTCTGATTTATTCCGTCTGGACATCAACCGGATGGACTTAGCGTATTGTTCTTTCTTCACGCTCAAATTCAAGCTTAATTCTGAATATTCCTTTTGGATTTCATACATTTCTGCAGAAATTATGCCTAACTCTTTTTTTAAATCATTCAAAAAAGACTCTCTTGCTTTAATTTGGTCACCAAGCACATTAAGCCTGTATAAAGTATTTTTGGTGGTCGCCTTGTTCTTGCTTAGCATCTGAGTGGTTTTTTCCACACGCTCAAGGGCCTCCTTGCGCTTTTTCTCCAGATTGGGCAAACGACTGCTCTGAGGGTACAGAGCCGCACTCAACAAACAAATCAGGAGTATGCTTATTCCTCTCTTCATAACATTTTTTGAAATCTTTTAATCAACTCTGCGGTTGTCTCTTTCTTATATTTTGAGGGTATTTCAAAACGAAAATCGGCAGGAATCTCAAAATCAGGCTTTAGATAGGTAAGCTGAAATTTGAATGCATTTTTAAGTCCATCGGTGGAAAATAATATCCGATAAGGCATTTCACCAGCAGTTTCATCTTGAAAAAGACTATAAGTAATCTGTATTTTCTGCTGTTTTTCGGGATTTGAGGCCTTAAAATCACTGTATTGATCCTCTTTATTCAGGCAAAAATCAAAAATATAATCCTCGTTAGGCCAACGAAAATAATTGCCATCTTTTTGTTTGTGCCATTCAAATTTACTTAAATCCTTGGGAGTAGGGTTTGTTTTGCCAAGGACAAATATCCTGTTGAAAAGTATCGATTGTAACAATTCCAGGTTCATATATAGGGAGCCCTTCAGAACGCTCAAATCCTCAACGGCATAAGTCTGATGTAAACGACTCACGATAAAGATGCTGTCTTTCCGGATCAGGCATTTTACAGCCTCAATGCCTGCAAATGGTTGAACAGACAAGATTAAGCAGCTATCACGCCTCAGTTTAATCGTACCTCTCATTCCTGCACTTACACCAGCTTTTGGCATAAATTTAAAATCAACCTTTGAACTTAGGTATTCAAAATTTCCGTGTTCGTAAACCAGCCGATCAAGACGTTTAAATTCAGATTCAGAAGGTTTCTTCACGACGTCTTTACTTGACCGGCAACCCACTACTCCTGAAAAAGCAAGAACCAGTGACAAGATTTTGAAAATTGAGATAACTTTTCCGGAGAACAAGACTGTATGGGAATGGGGTGGAAATGTCTGAAAATTGAGATTCATAAACATGATTTTAAGGGTTTACATACTTTCCGGTCTCCACTTTTTGGAACAATTTTTCAGAAGGATCCTGCAATTTAAGTGCTTTGCTCCACTGAAGCAAGGCGGCGTCCTGTTCTCCGTTGAACCAAAGGATATCCCCGCAATGTTCCAAAATGACCGAACTTGGATCCAACTCGTTGGCCACTGCTCTTTCTATATATATTTTTGCTAAACCGTATTTCCCCTCTTTAAAGAAAATCCAGGCAAAAGTATCCAGATAGGTGGGATTTTTGGGTTCAGCTTCAATGGTCTTTCTTGACATCCGCTCTGCTTTGGCCAAATCTCCGCCATCTTCGCAAAGATAATAAGCATAGTTGTTCAATACCAGTATGTTCCCCGGAAATGCCGCCAATGCTTTATCATAATACTCAAAAGCTAGTATTTTCTTACTTAGAGCATTATAGGAGTCGCCAATCAATCCGTACAACCTTGACAGGAATACAACATCTTCCGGTTTCGCAACAGCAACCGCTTTCTGAAAAAAATCAATGGCATTGAGATGATTGGTGCTGTCTGCTTCAGAATCATGATCCGAAATCCATGATAAACCCTGATAAAACCAAAATATGGGTTCTTTTGGAAAATAGGTCAAAGCTTCTGTGCATATTTGCCGTATCTGTAGTTGATTGTCAGCCTCAGCATTCAACTCCAGGAAAATTTTCCAGGACAGAAGCTGGTTGGGATTCAAATCAAGAACAGTACGCAGTTCATCTTTAGCTTCTTGCTTTTGTCCGGTTTTTAAAAGCCATTGCACATGCAAATCTCTGATTTTCGGATCA